>CAYHCW010000150.1:0-6874 GCA_964355025.1 uncultured Gemmatimonas sp.
GACACGCTGTTCGTGGCTGGGCTCATCCAGCCTGACAGCGGACAGTTCGGGCTGGTGCACTGGCAGACCAAGGCGCTGTCGGCATTTCTGCGCGCGGCACTAGACGGGCGCCCGGAGGCAGACTGGCTGCGCGAGGTCAAGCGCGACCCGACGCCGGGGTACGCCGCCCCCATCCGGTACAAGGACTCGACGCGCCATTTCGTGGAGGTCGAGCACTGGCAGTACCGCAAGGGGCTCGAGCGGACGGTCAAGCGGCTAGCACCTAGCACCTAGCACCTAGCATCTAGTTGTGACGGCTCGTGCCGATACTCGTTAGTGAATTGCAATGCGGCTCGCACACATCCTCCCCTCGCTGGCAATCGTGACCGCCGCGTGCGGCCCGGCCATTCGGCCACTGGGGCCGCTCGCGCCGATTCCCGCGCCGCCCATCGAGTCGCCGGAACCGCCGTCGGAATCGCCGCCGCCCGCCGCGCCGCTGGCGCGTACCGACGAGGACTACCTGCGCGAGCGTGAGCTGATGGTGCCGGTGGACGGCGTGCGGCCAGAGAAGGTGCCCGATACGTACTGGCAGCTGCGCGACGGCGGAGCGCGCACGCACCAGGCGGTGGACATCCTGGCGCCGCGTGGCACCCCAGTCTTGTCCGCCGACAGCGGCACGGTACTGCGCCTGACGAAGAACACGCTCGGTGGCATCACCATCTATGCCACGGACCCGGAAAAGCGGTTCGTCTTCTACTACGCGCACCTCGAGCGGTACGCCGAGGGGCTGTCTGAGGGCAAGGCAGTCGCGCAGGGTGAAGTGATCGGCTACGTTGGCACGACGGGGAACGCGCCAAAGAACACGCCGCACCTGCACTTCCAGGTGATGCGGTTCGTCGATGCGAGGCAATGGTGGAATGGTCCACCGTTCGATCCCCGGCCCTACCTGGCGCAGTCCGGCGATCGCCGGCGCGCCGTGCGATCGGCATCGGCGCTTCCCGAGCTCCAGTGACCGGCAAGGACCTGCAATGACAATGTCCGGAAAGTTGCGCGCCTCGCTGCGCGCGGAATGCAACCGACTCGTGGCCACGGTGCACGTGGGCAAGGAAGGGCTCACGAGCGCGCTCGTGCAGTCGCTCGACGACGCGCTGACCACCCGCGAGCTGGTGAAGGTGGTGCTCAACCGGTCGGTGGACGTGACCGCGAAGGAGGCTGCCGCCGAGCTGGCGAAGTTGGTGGGCGCCGAGGTCATCCAGACGATCGGCAAGACGACGACGCTGTATCGCCAGAACCCCGAGATCGAGGGGAAGAAGGGCGATTTGCCGCCGTGGCGTCGATAGCCTGCGTGGCGCTGCAGCAGCTGCAACTGCCTTGCCACAGATGAACACAGAAGAACGCAGAAACGAAAATGGAGGGAGCCGGCTTGGGCTCCCCCCGTTTTTCAATTAATGGTCGTTTCTGTGTTGTTCTGTGTTGTTCTGTGGCAAAAAGCAGTTACCTGACCCGCGTGAACACCAAATCCCATACGCGCCCGGCGCCGAGGTGCAGCGCGGTAACTGCACCCTTCTTGTCCCGCGTGAACCAGACCGTGCCGTAAGCGCCGGCCTCGAAGGCATCGGTGTACGCGGGGATGAGCGTCACGCTCGTGCCGGGGCGCTGCTCGAGCACCAGCGCGCCCTTGTCGATGCGCGCGGCCCAGGTGGCATCAATTTCGCCCTGGTACCAGCGTCCGGTGAACGCGGCAAGCTGCGCCTCGGTGAGCTGGGGGCGTGCGGCGGCCGCGTAGGTCCACGTGAGCGTGTCACCGTCGCTCGCGAGAATGCGCACGCCGATGGGCAGTCCGTCGGCCGCCGTGTTGACGTGGAGCCTGGATGCCGCACCCATCAGGAAATCTCCGTCACGCAGCGCGCGCAGCACCGCACCGCCGCGAATGCGCAGCTGGCCGCGTTCGATGAACAGGTCGTAGATGTCATGCGTGCGGTCATCACGATAGATGCCCACGAGCCTCGCGACACGCGCGGGCTCGGCGGTCGTGGTGTCGGGCACCACCGGAGGGGCGAGGTCCGGAATGAGCGCGTCGGCGAGCTGATGTGTGTACGTGCCGGCCGCGGCGCCCGCCGCGTTGCACAGCACGGCGACCGACAGCGCCTGCTTGGGAAAGCGCGCGAGATACGTGCTGTACCCTGCCGTGGAACCGCTGTGCGACCACTCGGTGGTTCCCCGATAGGTGGTGTTGATCATCCCCATGGCGTAGGGAATCTTGCGGCCGCTGGTGAGCGTCGCCTGACTGATGAGTGAATCGGAGACGGCGCCGAACAGGCGCTTGTCGAGCGCGTCATTCCACTTGAGCCAGTCGCCCACCGTGGTAAGGAGTCCGCCCGGGCCGTGCACCTGCTCGAACGGCATGTCGAGGTGCCAGCCGTCGGCTCGGCGCGAATACGCCTGCGCGCGCCGCCGCACGAGGGTCGTGAAGTCATCCCGCCAGCGGGTGTCGGTCATTCCGGCCGGCCGGAAGACGCGCTCGTTGCTGAAGCGGGCAAACGGCATGCCGCTGACGCGCTCGACGATCACCGTCAGCAGGGCGAACCCGGAGTTTGTGTAGGAGTAGTAGTCGCCCACCGGATAGTTGAGCGCCTTCTGCCGCACGATGATGTCGATGAGGTCGGCCTGCGACGTCACGCGCGTGCCGCGCGGGTAACCCTGGTCGGCCACGAGATTGCCCCAGTCGCGCAGGCCGCTGGTATGCGACAGCAGGTGCCGCACGGTGAGGGTGCGGTCGTACTGCGGCAGTTCGGGAATGAACTTCCGCACGTCGTCGTCGAGCCGCAGCTTGCCCTCGCCAACGAGCAGCAGCACCGCCGTGGCCGTGAATTGCTTGGCCACCGAGCCGCTCTCCAGAATGGTCGACGCGGTGATCGGCGTGCCGTCCTCGAGGTCGGCCATGCCGTAGCCGCGCTGGACGATGGGCACGCCGTTGCGCGACACCCCCACCGCGCAGCCCGGCGTGTGCGTGCTGTTCCACTGGGCGAAGACCTTGTCGGCCGTGGCCGCGAGATCCTGGGCGCCGAGCGCGGCGGGGAGAACGAGAACGAGAAATCGCTTCATGCCACGGGACCCAGGTGAAAGACGGCCTTCAATTCTGTGTTCTTCTGTGTTCATCTGTGGCAAAGCGGTTGTGGTTAACTGCTTTGCCACAGAAGAACACAGAAGAACACCGAAACGGCGTGTGATGTGAACTACAACTTCTCCAGCTCATTGACGGTACGCGCTCCACCGGCACTGCCGGTGTTCAGCGTGCCGGCGGGCTCGAACAGCATCACCCACACTTCTTCATCAGCCACAGGGCGATGTTCGACGCCGCGGGGCACGATGAGCATTTCGCCTTCGCCCAGCGCCACGGTGTGGTCGCGGTACTCCATGCGGAAGCTGCCGCGCACCACGAGGAACAGCTCGTCCTCGTGATCGTGCCGGTGCCAGATGAACTCCCCCTGGAACTTGGCGAGTTTCACGTGCTGGCCATTGAGTTCGCCGATGATCTTGGGCTGCCAGTGCTCGCTGAAGCGGGCGAATTTCTCGGCGAGGACAATCTTGTCGACGTTCATCCGGCGAGCGCTCCGAGGACGCGCCAGGGGGTGAGCGGGATCTCGCGGACCTCGACGCCCAGCGCATCGGCCACGGCGGCGGCAATCGCCGGCGCCGTGGGAATGATCGGCGGTTCGGCGATGCCGCGCGCGCCGGTATGGTTGGCCGTGGTGTCCGAGCCCAGCAGGAACGACGCGTCGATGGCGGGAATGTCGGCCATCGTTGGAATCCGGTAGTCGTGCAGGTTCGCACTCAGCGACACACCGCGCGCGCGGTCGATGTGCCGCTCCTCGAACAGCGCATACCCGAGCCCCTGGATGATGCCGCCGTGCAGCTGGCTCTCGGCGAGCGCGGGGTTGATGATGCGGCCGGCGTCGTGAACGGCCACGATGCGCAGCACGCGCACGACGCCCGTGTCGACGTCCACCTCGACCTCGGCGAACTGCGCGCCCACTGTCACGATGGCCACACCCGGCGGGTTGGGGCCACGGGAGCCTCTGCCGACGATTTGGATGTTGCCGAGTTTCTTGCAGATATCAGAAAACGACAGAGAGACTACAGAAGACGACAGAACCTGCGAGTCTCTCGTGGTCAGGGTCTCCACCGGCACTTCCAGCAACTGCGCCGCAGCATCGAGCAACTGCATTCTGGCATCCTCCGCCGCCATGCGCACCGCCGGGCCCACGCTGGGCGTGGTCATGGAGCCCCACGAGTTGCCGGCGTACGGCAAACGCTCGGTGTCGCCAATGACTGCGCGCACGGTCTCGAACTTTGCGCCAAGCGCCTCGGCGGCGATCTGCGCGAGGACGGTGCGTGCCCCGGTGCCAAGGTCCTGCGTGCCGGCGAGCACGTCGATGGACGCGTCGCTGTTGATGCGCACCAAGGCGTACGACGGAGGGCCGCCACCCGTCGGCCAGGTTTGCGCGGCGACGCCAACGCCACGACGCAGGCAGTTGGCGGCTGGCGGCTGGCGGTTGGCAGTTGGCGGTTGGCGGTTGGCGGTCTCCCAGCCGAACCGCTTCATTCCCTCCGCGTAGCACTCATCCAGCCGGTTGCCGCTGAAGGGGCGGTCGGCACGCTGGTCGCGCGTGGCGAGATTCTTCAGGCGCAGGGCCACCGGGTCCATCTTGAGTTCGCGAGCGAGTGCGTTCATCGCGCCCTCGAGGCCGAACGCGCCCTCGACGTAGCCGGGGCCGCGAAACGCCTGCATGCCGCCGGCGTTGATGTGCACCCACGTTTCGCTGGTGCGCACGTTGGGGCAGGCGTAGAGCTCGTGATAGATCTGTCCCGGGCCGCCCTCCCAGCCGCTGATGCCAAGCGGGACGTGTGCTTCGAGCACGATGGCCACAAGCGTACCGTCACGCCTGGCGGCGATCGTCACCTTTTGCACGGTCGCCGGGCGGTTGCCGCTGTCGATCTGCTCGGCTTCGCGGTCGTTGATGCAGCGCACGGGAAGGCCGAGTGTTCGCGCGAAGAGCGCGGCCGTATAAGTGTGCGCTCCAGCGCCATTCTTGGCGCCGAATCCGCCGCCCATGAAATCCTTGAGCACACGCACCTTTCCCTGCGGCATGCCGATGGCCTTGGCGACGTCGGCGCGCACACGGAAGATCCCCTGCGTCGATTCCCAGACGGTGAGGTGGTCGCCGTTCCACTCGCAGACGGCACCGTGCGGTTCGAGCGCCGAGTGCAGGGCCACCGGTGTGAGATACTCGCGAGTGATGGTCACGTCGGCCTCGGCGAGTCCTCGCGCGACGTCGCCGCGCTCAACGACGTCCGGTGCCGACGCATTGCCCTCCTTGCGCACGAGCGGTGCGTCGGGGGCGATGGCGTCGGCGACGGTCACCGCGTGCGGCGCGACGTCGAAGGTCATGGACTGCGCGATGACGCGCGCGGCGCGGGTGGCGTCGTCGAGCGAGTCGGCACAGACGGCCGCAAGCGGCTGTCCCGCGTAGCCGATCTCCGTCCGGAAGAGTCGCGTGCCGGCGGGCGCATCACCGGGGCCCATGACGGCGCGCACGCCGGGGAGGCCGCGCGCGGCGCCGAGGTCAACGGCAGTGAGCGTTCCCTTGGCGATGGGCGAGCGCACGATCACCGCGTGCAGCATGCCCGGGCGCACGATGTCGGCCGTGTAGCGGGCGCGCCCGGTCACCTTCTCGAAGGCATCGACGCGCAGCGGGCTGGTGCCGACGATCGACAGCGGGGTGTCGGCGGTCCACGGGGCGGGCTCGAACGCGGGCAGCTCGACGACACGCGTCTCGGTGCGACCCTCGACCTCGACGGTGGTCTGCACGAAGCGGGCGCGGCGCTCGGTCACGTGGCGGCTCCACTGGCTTCGGCGACGGCGCGAATGGCGGTGACGATCTTCGGGTAGGTGCCGCAGCGGCAGAGGTTGCCGCTCATCGCCGACCGAATGTCGGCGTCGCTGGGATTTGGCGTGCGCTCGAGCAGTGCCGCGGCGGCCACCAGCTGGCCCGGCGTGCAGAAGCCGCATTGGGCGGCATCGTGCGTGATGAAGGCCTGCTGCAGTGGGTGCAGGGCATTGCCCGTGGCGAGGCCCTCGACCGTCTGTACGTGCGAGTTCTCGCAGGCGGCGGTCAGCGTGAGGCAGGCGTACACCAGCTCGCCGTCGAGGCGCACCGTGCAGGCGCCGCACTCCCCGCGGTCGCAGACGAGCTTGGCGCCGGTGAGGGCGAGCTGGTCGCGCAGGGCGGCAAGGAGCGTCGGGCTCTTTCCTGCGTCCACGTCGCGGGGCGTGGTGTTCACGGTCAATTTCATGCGAGAGATATGCCTTTTCCTACTCGAAAAAGCAAAAAGAACCTGTAAGCTGTACGCTTTACGTTCTACGCCATACGGAAAGGCCCGCTACGGACGGCGTAGAGCGTAAAGCGTACAGCCTACGGGTTCTTTTGCTTTTGCCGCAGGTTGAGCCGCCACCGCCACGCGCTTACATTTCCACCGTAACCCGGCGGTCTCACTCTGAGGAATAGCAATGCCGTACATCATCACCGAAGCCTGCATCGGCACCAAGGACAAGGCGTGCGTCGATGTCTGCCCCGTGGATTGCATCTACGAGGGACCCGACCAGCTCTTCATCCATCCCGACGAGTGCATCGACTGCGGGGCGTGCGAGCCGGAGTGCCCGGTGACGGCGATCTTTCCCGAAGAGGACGTGCCTGGCAACATGATCGTTTCCATCGCGAGGAACCGCGATGTGTTCAAGGAGCCGAATCCGCCGGGGAAGCCGACGCGGTAATAGAAGCTAGGTGCTAGGTGCTAGGTGCTAGGTGCTAGAGAGCCCGGCGGACCGATCGGT
>CAYHCW010000151.1:0-6863 GCA_964355025.1 uncultured Gemmatimonas sp.
CCCAAGATCAGCGCCTCGTACGTCATTTCGGACGAGACGTTCTGGCCCCGGCAGTGGGTGCCCTCGCTCAAGCTGCGCGCCGCGCTCGGCTCGTCGGGCAAGGCGCCGGGCGCGTTTGACGCGGTCCGCACGTGGGATCCCGTCGCCGCCGAGAACGGCAAGCCGGCCGTCGCGCCCAACCAGCTGGGCAACGCAGACCTCGGCCCCGAGCGTTCGCAGGAAACCGAACTCGGGTTCGACCTCGCCGCGCTTGACGGTCGCATAAACGTGGCGGTCACGCACTTCAGCCAGCAGACCCAGGACGCGCTCATTCCGGTGATCCAGGCCCCGTCGATGGGTTTCAGCAGCAGCCAGCTGATGAACGTGGGCACGCTGGAGAACAGCGGCAACGAGATCACGCTCACCGGGGAGCTGATCCGGCGCGACAACGTGAATCTGACCGCCAAGGTCGGCATGACCACGCTCAAGAGCAACGCCGTGAACGTGGGCGGCCAGACGCTGACCATCTTCACCAACGGCCGCACGTATGTGCGGGCGGGCTACCCCGTGCCGTCGTACATGGGCAAGCGGGTCACCAACCCCGACGCGTACGCCACGCCCGTGTATGAGACGTTCGGCTACCTCGGGTCGGTGTTCGCCACGCGCACATACAACCCGAGCGTGACCCTGCAGCTCTTCAAGCGGTACACCCTGGAAGCGCTGGGGGAGTGGCAGCTGGGCGGGCACAACCTGAACGCCGCCGGCTACCAGAATGCCAATCTCCGCGTCTGGCGTCCCTGCTTTGCCGCGCAGGAGGCCCTCAAGAAGGCCGCCGTCGGCGATTCGTCGACGCTTGGGTCGTTTACCGCCATGGAGCGTGCGCGCTGCACGCTCAACACCTCGGAGCGTGACTATTCGCTTTGGGTGGAGAAGGCCGACTTCTTCAAGCTGCGCAGCATCTCGGCAACCATCGATTTGCCGACGAAGTACCTGCGCGGCGCGCGCAACGCCTCGCTCACCCTTGCCGGGCGCAACCTCTTCACCAAGACCGACTACACCGGCTTCGACCCGGAGAGCGCGGACAAGACGGACAACACCTTCGGGCGGCGCGACTACTACACGTTCGGGCCGTACAAGACATTCATCATGACCCTTCGCGTGGGATTCTGACCATGACCAATACCTCACGCTTCAATCTCATGCGCCGCGTGGCGGCGCTCACGGCCGTGGTCATCGCGGCGACGGCCTGTGAAATGACCGTCACCAATCCCGGCCCCATCGCGGACGCGGCGCTCAACGTGGCGACGGGCATGCCCGCGGTTGTCAACGGCATGTCGGGTGACCTCTCCCTCGGCCTCGGCGGGATCATCCTCCGTGGCGGCCTGGCGTCTGGCGAGCTCACAGCCGCCGGCAACTTTGCCGACGAGGGCTTCTTCTACGCGGGTACCTTTTCGGGGCTCAACGCCAATACCGACTGGGCCAACCTGCAGCGCGCGCGCTGGACGGCGGAGTCGGGCCTCGAACGCATGAAGACGGTGCTCGGCGCGGGCTTCGAGTCGAACGTCGACACGCCGCGCGCCTACCTGTACGCCGGCTTCGCCAACCGGCTGCTCGGCGAGAACATGTGCTCGGCGGTCATCGACGGCGGTGCGGCGCAGAGCGACAGCGTTTACTTCCAGCGCGCCGACAGCCTGTTCACGCGCGCGTACACGCTGGCGACGGCCAAGAACAACACGTCGGTGGTCAATGCGGCGCTGGCCGGCCGCGCGTCGATTCGCGCCTGGCTCGGCAACTGGACCGGCGCCGTGGCCGACGCGGCGCTCGTGCCGAACAACTTCGTCTTCAACGCCATCTACGGCATCGGTACGGCGCGCGAGAACCTCTACATGGCCGACCAGACGATTACCCGCCGCGAGGTCACGGTGTGGGGCACATACTGGGCCACCCAGCCCAAGACGGACCCGCGCACCCCGTGGGACACCGTGAAGACCGGCTCAACCATCACCAAGGGTCAGGACGGCAAGACGAACTTCTTCAGGCAGCTCAAGTACACAGCGCTCGGTTCGTCGGTGCCGCTGGTCAAGGGAGCCGAGATGCTGGTGTTGCGCGCCGAGGCGGCTTTGCGCGGTGGTGACATCGCCGGCATGACCACGCTCCTCAACACGGCGCGCGCCCAGTACACGGGGCTCACGCCGCTGACGGCGCCGGCCACCACGGCGGCCGCGTGGACACTCCTGCAGAACGAGCGCGGCGCAGTGACGTGGCTCGAGGCACGGCGGCTGTGGGACATGCGGCGCTGGTATGCGGCCGGCACCAGCACGTTCCTGCAAGGCCGCAACAAGTGCGTGCCGATCAGCGACAACGAAATGGCATCGAACGCGAACCTGCGGCCGTAGCCACGGCGGCACTGCAACTGGCGACGGGCTCCCCCGATCCGGGGGAGCCCGTCGTTGCATTCCCGGCCCTTCGCGCGCTTGCTGGCGCCACGCACGACGGGCTACAATCCCACGCACCACTTTTCCCGCATCAAGCGGAACCGCCTCCAGTCGACATGACCGCCCGTCCTCCAGCCGCCACCGGGTTGCTTCACCAGCCCGCACGCAGGTCCGCCGCCGCCATCGCCCGGGCCCGACTGGAACGCGCGCTCGAAAAGGCCGCGCCATTGCTCGTCGCAGTAGACACCGACCCGTCCGCGACCGTCGGCAACGAGGAGGTGCACGGGTTTCGCGTCGCGTTGCGGCGACTGCGCAGCTGGTTGCGCTCGAGCGGTGACCTGTTGCGCGACGACCTGTCGGGTGAGACGCGCGCGGCGTTGCGCCGCATGGCCCGTCAGGCCGGGGCGGCGCGCGACGCGCAGGTGCAGTGGGCGTGGCTGACCTCTCCGGTCGTGCGCCTTGCCGCGCCGGCCACGCGCGCTGCCCAATGGCTGGCCGCCGAGCGCCTGGCGCTGTATGCGTGCGAGCGCGCGCGGCTGCAGCGCCGCACGGCCGATCGCTGGCCGCCGCTGGCCATGACGATCGCCGCATCACTGGCCTCCCACGGTGAAGCCCCGCCGCCTACGGCGGACACCCTGGCGCAACATCTCGCGCCGGCGCTCGCGCGCGACCTCGAGTTCGCGCGTCGCGCGCTCGATCGCATCGAGCACCACACGCAGGTGGCGTTGATCCATCGGGCCCGCATCAGGGTCAAGCGCTTGCGCTACCTGCTCGAGGCGCTGGAACTCCGGTCACCGCACCGAACCCGGGCGCTCACCCAATTGCGCCTGCTCCAGGATGCGCTCGGTGAACTGCACGATGCGCACGAGATGTCGGCCCTGCTGCTGCCGCTGTTCGCGCCACGCCGCGGCTCGCGACGCCCTGCGGCACGGCGCCCTGCCCTGCGCGACCTGCGCGCCCTCCGCGCCGCGCTGCGCCGACGCGAGCTGGCGGCCTTTCGCCAGTCGATGGACCTCGCGGGATCGCTCGCAGTGGAGCGGGCGTGGCAGTACATCGCGTCGCTCGCCATCCTGCTGGCAGCCCCGCTGGTGCAGGCCGCCCCTACCCCACGACCGGCCCGTGCGCGTCCTTCTCGTTGAGGATGACCGCCAGCTTCGGCAGGCCGTGGCCCGCGGCCTGCGCGAGGATTCGTACGTGGTCGACCAGGCCGGCAACGGCCTCCAGGCCCTCGAGCTGGCGGCGGCGCACGAGTACGACGCGATCATCCTCGACATCCTGCTCCCCGAGATTGACGGCGTCGAAGTGTGCCGGCGGTTGCGACAGGCTCGCGTCGTCGCTCCCATCCTGATGCTCACCGCACTCGACGCCGTGGAGCATCGCATTGCCGGCCTCGACGCCGGCGCCGACGACTACCTCACCAAGCCGTTTGATTTTGGCGAGTTGCAGGCGCGCCTCCGCGCGCTCACGCGCCGGCGCGGCGAGCTGCTCGCGCCCGACCTCGTCATCGGCGACCTCGTGGTCGACACGAGCCGGCATGTCGCCCGCCGCGGTGGCCGCGAGATTGCGCTCACCGCCAAGGAGTTCGCCTTCCTGCATTACCTGGCGCGCAACGCGGGGCGCATCGTCACTCGGGCAGAACTGATGACGCACGTGTGGGACGACAGCAAGGGCTCGTACTCCAACATCATCGACGTCTACGCCAGCCGGCTGCGCCGCAAGATCGACGACGGCGAGCGCGTCGCGCTCTTCTCCACGCACCGTGGCGCCGGCTACCTGCTGGACGTGCCGCGGCCGACGACGCCGGCGGCCGCGCGGCGCCGGGGCTAACGCCGTGATCCCGTGGCCAGCCTCACTGCGCGCCCGCCTCACGCTCTGGTTCACGCTTGTGCTCGGCACGCCGCTCATCGCGTTTGCCTTTGGATCGTACGAGATCTTCTCGCGCACGCTGCTCGACCGCACCGATCAATTTGTCAGTGACGCGCTGACGGCGTTTTCCCGAGAGCTGGTGGCCGAGCGTCGCATGCTGCCCGACGTGGCCACCACCGCGCGCAAGACCGTGGAGGAAGTGCGATTCCGCGAACTGCAGATCGTGATCCTCGACTCAGCGGGCGCGGTGCTCGCCATCGGCGCGGCAGCGCAGGAACCGGCGGGCGCAGGCGCACGGTTGCCGCTCGACATCGATCGCCTGCTCGCGACGCTGCGCGGCCTGCCGTGGCAACCTTCCACCCAGACACTCACCGACGCCAAGGGCGGCTTTCGGCTGCACTCGCGCCCGTTCAGCCTCGACGACGCGCCGGTGCGGGTCACCGCCGTCTACCCGCTCCATGACGTGGGCGCGGTGCTCGACCGCATCCGGCGCGCGTTCCTGATCGTCATTCCGCTGCTCCTCGTCAGCGCGGCCGCTGGCGGATACTTTTTGGCGCGACGCAGCCTGTCGCCGGTGACGGCCATGGCCCAACGGGCCTCGGAGATCGGCGCGTCCACGCTGCATGAGCGCCTGCCGGTCACGACACCCGGCGACGAGCTCGGCGGCCTGGCCACGGTGATCAACGACCTGCTCGACCGGCTCGAGAAGTCGTTCGCGCTGCAGCGACGCTTCATGGCGGACGCCTCGCACGAGCTGCGCACCCCGGCGGCCATCCTGCGCACCGAGGCCGACGTCACGCTCTCGCGCGCCACGCGTTCGGAGGACGAGTATCGCGCGTCCTTCGGCGTCATGCAGGATGCCTCGCGCCGCCTCACCCGCATTGTCGACGATCTCTTTCTCCTGGCGCGCGCCGACGCCGGACACCTCGTGGTGCGCTCAGAACAGCTCGTGCTGGAGGACGTCGTGCTCGACGCCGTGCGCGGCATCCGGCCCATCGCCGATCAAGGCGGGGTTCGCGTCGAGTTGCACGACATGGCTGAGGCGCCGGTCGACGGCGATCCCGACCTGCTGGGCCGATTGGTGCTCAACCTGCTCGACAATGCGGTGAAGTTCTCGGCGCCAGGCAGCGTTGTCGTCGTCAACCTGTCACGCGACGCCGGCCGCGGCGTGGTGACGGTGACCGACGCCGGCCCGGGAATTCCGCCGGACGCGCAGGCTCGCGTCTTCGAGCGTTTCTTTCGGGTCGACGCCGCGCGTTCTCGCGTGGGAGCATCGGCAACGAGCGGCGCCGGGCTGGGGCTCGCCATCGCGCGCCGCATCGCCGAAGCGCATGGTGGCACGCTCGAACTCGCCGAGTCGCGGCCCGGGCACACCATCTTTCGCGCCACCGTGCCGCTAAGTCTCCCCTGACGACCCCGGATGACGATTTTGTCGCGCCGGGCTAGTTTTCACCATCTTCCAGGAGCCGTCGCTGTGACACAGGACATTCGTTGGGCGTCGGTGGCGACGTTTGCCACGGGCTTCGAGGCCGACGTGGCCCGCTCCGCGCTCGAGGCCGACGGTCTCCTCGTGATGGTCAAGGGGCCGCAGGTCGGGCTCTACGGCGGCGGCTTCCAGGGCGCGATGAGCGCTGGCGTCGAGCTGTTCGTGCCGTCACCCGAGCTCGCGCGCGCGCGCACGCTGCTCGAGCGCACCGACTGACATCGCCCTTCAACAGCCACGCATGCGCAAGCTCCCCACGCTCACGACCAGTCGGCTCGTGCTTCGGCCGTTCCTTCTCAGCGATGCCGCGACCGTGCAACGCCTGGCCGGCGAGCGCGCCGTCGCCGACACGACGCTCACCATCCCGCACCCGTACGCCGACGGCCAAGCCGAGACCTGGATCGCTTCGCACGAAGGGGCGTGGACCCGGCACGAAATGGCGACCCTCGCCATCACGGAGGCCGATGCCGGGCTGGTGGGCGCCATCTCCGTGCGCATCGAGCTGGCGCACCGGCGCGCCGAGCTGGGGTACTGGATCGGCACGCCATACTGGGGGCTCGGCTATGCCACCGAGGCGGCGCGCGCGATGACCAGGTATGGCTTCGAGAAGCTGTCGCTGCAGCGCATCTATTCGCAGCACTTCACGCGCAACCCGGCGTCGGGACGCGTCCTCGCCAAGGTGGGCATGCAATTCGAGGGCACGCTGCGCCAGCATTTCTTCCGCTGGGACCAGCCCGAGGATGTGGCGGTATGGGGGCTGCTGCGCACGGACGGCGGCGGCGACCCGTAAGCCCGCTGGCCGACAGGCCGGCACACACCGTACCTTGTTCTATCGCTCCCCGGAGACCCTGATGGTGCACATTCACGAAAGCCCGACTGGAGGGATCCCGCGCAAGCCGCGGGATTCCGAGGTGGACGTCTTTGGAATCACCAACGTCGGGAAGGTGCGCAAGCAGAATCAGGACCACTTCCTGATTGCGCAGCTGCAGAAGCACCTCGCCGTCCGGCATACCAGCATCCCGCAGGAGAACCTCGCCAGCGGCGGCACCGACCGGCTGGCCTTCCTGGCGATGGTTGCCGACGGCGTGGGCGGCAGCGCC
>CAYHCW010000152.1:0-6855 GCA_964355025.1 uncultured Gemmatimonas sp.
CGCGAAAGACGTCGCCCGCCTTGATGTGCAGGTCCGACGCCCCGCGATCGACTGCCGCCTTGATGATCTTTTCCATCGCGTGTTCAGTATCCGGGCGTTATGACAACGAGGGAGCCGGAGCGGCAGGACACCACGGACGTGCGGGGTCCACACAACGTGTTGAAGTTGCCACAACGGCCCCACAGGGGCTAGTGGAGCGTGACATCGAGCACGTCGCCGCGCTCCATCAACGCCTCGCGCGCCACCTCGAACTGCGGCGCCGGCCCGCGCAGCCGCAGCTCGAACACACGGTCGCGCGGATGGTCGTACTTCGCGCGCTCGATCACCTTGATTCCGGTGTCGTGCAGCAGATGCTCGAGGGGCTCGAAGTCGGTGTTCACGGCGGTTCGCACGGTCATCGGCATGGTCCGGCTGGTGCGCACCAGCTTGTGCTCGAGGTTGCCGATGACCAGCAGCACCATCATCACCATCGCCGTGGCGCCCAATCCCTCCACGAACAAGCCCGCGCCGACGGAGAGCCCGATGGCGGCGACGGCCCAGATGGTCGCGGCCGAGGTGAGCCCGGTGATGGTGCCCTTCGACTGCATGATGGTGCCGGCGCCCAGGAAGCCGATGCCCGTGATCACCTGCGCCGCGAGGCGTGCCGGGTCACCCAGACGACCGTCCGCCCCGGCGAGATGAATCGACAGGTCCATCATCAGCGCCGACCCGAGGCAGATGAGGATGTTCGTGCGAAGCCCCGCCGGCTTCCCCGCGATCTGCCGCTCCAGCCCGATGGCGCCGCCCAGCAGCACCGCCGTGAACAGCTTCAGCGCGAGGTCCAGCCGCATCCCCTGCACGAAATCCTGCAGCAGCTGCCCCGCGTCCTGGCCCATAATCATCGCGAATGCTCCTGGGCGGCCAGCGCCACCACCCGGTTCAGGCGAGCCCCATTCGGTCCCTGACGTGTTCGATCGTGCGACGCGCGGTCGCCCGCGCCTTCTCCGCGCCTGCGTCGAGCGCCGCATCCACCAGTGCCGGCTGTTCGGCCAGCGCCTGCGCCCGCGCGCGAATGGGCGCCAACTCGGAGTCCATGTGTTCCAGCAGCACCTTTTTGCAGTCGATGCACCCCCACTGCGCACCGCGGCAGTTGGCTTCCACCTCGACCACCGTCGCTTCCGGCGAGAACGCCTTGTGCAGCCCATAGACCACCGGGCATTTCTCCGGGTCGCCGGCGTCGGTCTTGCGCATGCGCGACGGGTCGGTGACCGCCGGACGCAGCTTGGCCCACATCTCGTCCTTCGACTCGAGCAGCCCGATGGTGTTGCCCAGCGATTTCGACATCTTGTTGTTCCCGTCGAGCCCCGCGATGCGCCGCGTCGGCGTCAGCTTGGCCTGCGGCTCGGGAAAGTACGGTTCGCCCTCGGGGGCAAAGCGCGTGTTCCAGTTGCGCGCCACCACGCGGGACAGCTCGAGGTGCTGCACCTGATCCTCGCCAACCGGCACCGTATCGGCCAGGTACAGCAGGATGTCGGCGGCCTGCAGCACCGGGTAGTTCAGCAGGCCGGCCATCACCTGCTCCTGACGCGCGGCCTTGTCCTTGAACGCCACCTGGCGCTCCAGCTCACCCAGCGGCGTGATCGTGTTGAAGATCCACGCCAGCTCGGTATGTTCCGGCACGCGCGACTGCACAAAGACGGTGCACTTGGCAGCATCGAGACCGGCGGCCAGCAGCGAGACGGCCATCTCGCGCGTGCGACGGCGCAGGTCGTCGGGCGCGTACGGTGCCGTGATCGCGTGGTAGTCCACGATGCAAAAGAACGATTCGTACTGCTCCTGAAGCGCGACCCAGTTCTTGACCGCGCCCAGGTAGTTACCGATGTGCAGTTCACCGGACGGCTGAATGCCGCTGAAGATGCGGGGCATCTGTCAAAGCTAGGTTTGCACGCATGACACATCAACCAACCGGCCCGGGGCAAATGACCCCCGCACCCCTCCCCCCGCCCACCCCCGCCCTCCTCCTCGACACCCTGCGCGAGGCCGCTGCGGCCGGCGCCGAGGTGATCCGGGACGGCGAGCGGCGGCGTGGCGCCATCGTTTGGCGTGAGAAAGCGGCCACCGATTTCGTGAGCGAAATCGACGAGAATGCCGAAGCGACAATCCTCGCCGTCCTGCTCGGCCGGGTGCCGGGGGCGGCCATCCTCGCAGAAGAATCGGCCAGTACCCTGGCCGCCGACCGCCGCGCGCACGGGGTGACGTTTGTCATCGATCCGCTCGACGGCACCACCAACTTCCTGCACGGCGTGCTCGAGTACGCCGTCTCGATCGCCGCGCTCGTGGACAATGAGCCGGTCGCCGGTGTCGTCCTGCACGTGCCGCGCGACGACTGGTACACCGCCACCACCGGCGGCGGGGCGTGGTGGAACGGGCAGCGCCTGCAGGTCAGCACCATTGCCGATCCCATGCGGGCGCTCATTGCCACCGGCTTCCCGTTCTTGGTCGGCGACGACCTCGACCGCTACGTCGCCCAGATGCGGCAGCTCATGACCCACACGGCCGGCCTGCGGCGGCCGGGGGCGGCCTCGCTGGACCTCGCCGGCGTAGCCTGCGGCCGCTTTGAGGGGTTCTGGGAGAATCGGCTTGCTCCGTGGGACATCGCCGCCGGCATGCTGCTGGTGCGTGAGGCGGGGGGCATCGTCACCGATCTCGCCGGAGCGCCGTGTCCTGTGGATACCACCAGTGTGCTGGCGGCGAGTCCGGCGATGCACGGGTGGTTGTTGGAGCGGCTGCGGTAAGGGCGGGTGCTGGGTGGTGGGCAGCGGATAGTTGCCCGGTGGCGGTTCGCGGCGGGCGGAGAGTCGCGTAGATTCTGGGGATCGCGCCGGAGTACACGCCGGAAGGCGATTTCCTGACGTGCTCGATCCAAGTCTTCCAGTTCGCCATCTCCTTCGAATTCCGCCTTCGAATTCCAATTCCGTCATCCGAGTTCCGATTCTCATGAAGCTCGTAGAATGCGTCCCCAACTTCTCCGAAGGCCGTCGCCCCGAGGTCATCACCGCCATCCGTGACGCCATCGCGTCCGTGGACGGCGCCACCATCCTCGACGTCTCCAGCGACCCGTCGCACAACCGCACGGTGCTGACCTTCGTCGCCACGGCCGAAGCCGCCGTCGACGCGGCATTCCGCGGCATCGCCAAGGCCGCCGAGCTCATCGACCTCAATCACCACACCGGCGAACACCCGCGCATCGGCGCCACGGACGTCTGCCCCTTCATTCCGCTCGAAGGGGCCACGATGGACGACTGCATTGCCCTGGCGCGCGCACTCGGCCAGCGCGTGGGCGCCGAGCTGGGCATCCCTGTGTTCCTCTACGAGCGCGCCGCCACCCGAGCTGACCGCGAGAACCTCGCCGACGTACGGCGCGGCGAGTTCGAGCTGGCAAAGACCGACATCGGCGTCAATCCCAATCGCGTGCCCGATTTCGGCCCCAATCACGTGCACGCCACGGCAGGCGCCACGGTCATTGGCGCGCGGCCGTTTCTCGTGGCGTACAACGTCTACCTGGGCGGCGCCGGGAACGTCGCCGTCGCCAAGGAAGTCGCCAAGGCCGTGCGCGGCTCCAGCGGCGGCCTGCGCTACGTGAAGGGACTCGGCCTCGAGGTTGACGGCCAGGCCCAGGTGTCGATGAACCTCGTCGATACCGAGAAGACCCCCGTGCACCGCGCCTTCGAACTGGTGAAGCGCGAAGCCGAGGCGCACGGTGTGTCGCCCACGTGGAGCGAAATCGTCGGCCTCGTGCCCGAGCGGGCGCTGTTCGACGCCGCCGCGCGCCACCTGCAGCTTCGCGGTTTTTCCAACGACCTCGTGCTGGAGCACAAGGTGCGGCGCGCCGTCAGCGGCGGCGAGTCGGTAAGCGGCTTCGTGGCGTCGGTGGCATCCAATGCCCCCGTGCCGGGCGGTGGCTCGGTGTCTGCGCACGTTGGCGCGCTCGGCGCGGCGCTCGCGCAGATGGTCAGCGGGCTCACCGTCGGCCGCAAGAAGTACGCGGCCGTCGAGGCCGAGATGAAGGAACTCGCCCTCGAGGCCGTGGCGCTCGGCAACGAACTCACGCGGCTGGTCACCGACGACTCCGCCGCATACGCGACGGTCAGCAATGCGTACAAGCTGCCCAAGGATTCACCCGAGCAGCAAGTCACGCGCGACACGGCCATCCAGGCGGCACTGGTGCAGGCGTCCGAGGTGCCGCTGCTCACGGCCGAAGCCTGCGCGCGAGTGGCCGAACTCGCCGCCGTCTGCGCAGACAAGGGCAACACCAACGCGGCCAGCGATGCCGGCGTCTCGGCGCTGCTCGCCGAAGCCGCCTGTCGCGGCGCCGTGTACAACGTGCGCATCAATGTCTCATCCATGAGCGACAAGGGCGCGGGCAAGCCTCTGGCCAACAAGGCCGCCGCGGCATTGCAGCGCGCCCACACCGCCGCCGCGCGCGCCACCGCCGCGGTCGAGCGCAACATCGGCGCGTAGCTCGTGACCTGGCGCGACTACTTCGCATACGAATATCGCGGCGCGCCGTTCGTGCTGTTCAGCCCCTCGCACCTTGCGGTGCTGGCGGCGCTGCTTGTCTTCGGCATGTTCGTGCTGCGGTTCCGGGGCGCCGACGCGGCCACCAGGCGGCGCGTGCGCATCGCCCTCATCCTGGCCATGCTCATCACCGAACTGTCGTGGCACGTGTGGTCGTATGCCACCGGCACGTGGACGCTGCAGAAGCAGCTCCCCCTGCACGCCTGCTCGGTGCTCATCTGGGTGGCGATCTACACGCTCATCACGCGGGACCAGGTCACGTACGAGTACGTATACCTGCTGGGCATCGGCGCGCCGCTGCAGGCCCTGCTGACGCCCGACGCCGCGCGGTTCGGGTTGCCCCACTTTCGCGCATTCCAGACGCTGGGTGCGCACGGCCTTCTCATCATCGCCGTCCTCTTTCTCACGCTCGTCGAAGGGCTGCGCCCCCGGCCCGGTGCCGTGCGGCGCGTGGTGCTCGGCGCGCTTGTCTACATGGCAGCGGTCACCGGCGTGAACCTCGCGGTCGGCGGCAACTACATGTACACGCTCGGAAAACCGCCCACCGCGAGCCTGCTCGACGTCCTCGGCCCGTGGCCCTGGTACCTCGTGCCGATGATCGGGATGGGCGTCCTCGTTTGCCTCCTGATGTATCTCCCGTTCTGGTGGGCCGACCGCCGGCGTGAGCGCGCCAGTGCAACCGCCGGGGCGTCGGCGCCGTAGGTTTGGGTATGCCCACTCCGGCCTTGCCGCAGACGCCTGCCCCCGCCCCACCGGTCGCCATCAGCACCGGCGCCGGCAACCTCACGCTCCCGCTGGATGTCGGGCGCGCGATGACGCTCGAGGACGTGCAGCTGCTGCAGAACCGGCGCAGCGAACTGTCGCGCCAGCTCACCTCGGCCACCGGGCGTCGCAGCGACGTGGTGCGCGAGATCGGACGCAACGTCAATGGTCGCGACGGACTCGAGGCCCGCCTCAAGGTGCTCGACGAACGCATCGTACAGCTCGAAAAGGACATCTCGCAGAACGGCCAGCTCCTCGCCCAGGCACCGCCCAACCTCGTCGAGGAGACGTCTCCGGTGCCGAGCTTCCCGTCGTCCAGCGGGTCGGTGAACCTGACGGCTGTTTCCATCGTCTTCACCGTGATGGTGCTCTTCCCGGTCGCGTTCGCCTGGGCGCGTCGCACGCTGCGCCGTCCGTACCCGGTCGCGCCCGCCCTGCCGGCCGAGACCATTGACCGCATCGCCCGCATCGAGAACGCGGTCGACAGCATCGCCGTCGAGGTGGAACGCATCTCCGAAGGTCAGCGCTTCATCACGAAGGTCATGGGTGAATCGCGGCAGCTCGGCGCCGGCGCGGCGGAGCCCATCGTGGTGCGCCAGGGTGAACGCATGCCGCTGGAGCGGCCGGACCCCGCCTAGTACGCGGGGCGTGGCGCTAGAGCCGCGTCAGCACCCGCGGCCCATCGTCCGTCACGGCCACCGTGTGCTCCACGTGCGCGCTCTTCATCCCGTCGAGCGTCACCACCGTCCACTTGTCGGCCAGCGTGCGCGTCGCCGGGCCGCCCACGTTCACCATCGGCTCGATGGCGATGGTGAGTCCGGCCTGCAGCCGCGTGCCGCGCTTCGGCTTGCCGTGGTTCGGCACCTGGGGATCTTCGTGCGGCAGGTGTCCCACGCCGTGCCCCACGAGCTCACGTACCACCGAGAAGCCGGCGCGCTCCACCACCTGCTGGATCGCGTGTCCGATGTCCCCGACGTAGTTCCCCACGAGCGCCTGTGCAATGCCCGCCTCGAGCGAGCGCTCCGTCACATCGATCAGCCGTTGCGTCGTCGTGTCGATGGTGCCCACCGGCACCGTGATCGCGGCATCGGTGAACATGCCCTGATACATCACACCGACGTCGAGCTTCACGATGTCGCCATCGGCCAGCAGGCGTTTGCGCGACGGGATGCCGTGCACGATCTCCTCGTTCACCGAGATGCAGATGGCGCCGGGAAAGCCGTACAGCCCCTTGAACGCCGGCGTGGCGCCCTCGTGGCTGCGGATGAACGACTCGGCAATTTCGTCAAGCTGCTGCGTCGTCATGCCCGGTCGCACCGCGGCACGCAGGTGCGCGTGCGTGAGGGCGAGAATCCGCCCTCCCGCCGCCATCGTGTCGATCTCGCGCGCGCTCTTGAGCTGGATCAACGCCCAACCGCTCGCATCGTACGCGCCGTCACGTCCTCAAACGACCCCGCGGCGTCGATCGCCTGCACGTTGCCGGCGTGGCTGCGATACCACGCCACCACCGGCTCCGTCTGCGCCTTGTACACGCGC
>CAYHCW010000153.1:0-6849 GCA_964355025.1 uncultured Gemmatimonas sp.
GGCGAGCGACACGGCGCGCCGCGACAGTGCCAGCACCATTTCTGCGGCGGAGGTGACGAGGGAGACGGCGCGCGTGTTTGGCGACAGCGCCGTGGCTGCCGATGCGCTGGTCGCGCCGGGTGCGCCGGTCTGGGACATTGACGTGCGTCCGTACGAGACGCGAGCGCGCGTGCAAGAATATGTGCGGATCTTCAGCGGACGCGCCAAGGGCATCTTCGCCACGGCGCTGCAGCGCCAGACGCAGTATGGCCCGATGATCCGGGAACGGCTGCGCGCGAAGGGACTGCCCGAGGACCTCACGTACCTTGCGCTCGTGGAGAGCTGGTTCAATCCGCACGCGTACTCACGAGCCGCAGCGGTCGGATTCTGGCAGTTCATGGCCGGCACGGCACGCGGCATGGGGCTGCGGGTGGACTGGTGGGTGGACGAGCGCCGCGACCCCGTGCGCTCCACGGAAGCCGCGGCGCGCCTGCTGGTGGGGCTGCGCACGCAGTTCGGCTCGCTGTACCTCGCGGCCGCGGCGTACAATGGCGGCTCGGGGCGCGTGTCGCGCGGCCTTGCGCGCTACCCAGCCGCGATGGCGGGCGTGGAGGGCGAGGATCGGTTTTTTGCGCTCGCCGAGAAGAGCTACCTGCGCCCCGAGACGCGCAACTACGTGCCGAAGATCATCGCCGCCGCGCTGGTGGGCGAGGAACCCGCACGGTACGGCGTGACGGTGGAGTCGCTGCCGCCCTACGCGATCGACAGCGTGCGCGCCGCCGGCGGGACGCCGCTCGCGGCGGTGGCGAACGCCCTGGGCGTGGCACCGGCGGAGATCGCCGAGCTGAACCCCGCGCTGCTGCGCGGGATGACGCCGCCCAACGACTCGATGTGGGTGCGCGTGCCCGTGGGCCGTGCGACCGGGTTCGCGGAGCGCCTTGATGCGCTCGAGCCCGACGAGCGACGGGCACTGGCGCGGACGGAGAGCAAGAAGGGGCAGTCGATGGCGTCGATTGCGCGCGCACACGGCTTCACCGCGAAGCAGCTGGGCTGGTTCAATCCGAAGGTGGCGCGGCTCAAGAGTGGCAACCTGCGCGCGGGACAGGTGATCCTGGTGCCGCGGCGCGACGTGGTGGTGCTCGCGCGCGACGTGCCCAATCCGTCGATCGAGAAGTACCCTTCGCGACGCCGGGCCTCGGCGGCGCGCCGCCCGGTTTCGTCGAAGGCGAGCGCCAAGAAGCCCGCGGCGAAGGCAAGCGCCACGAAGCCGGCTGTGAAGTCGAGCGCCACGAAGCCGGCTGTGAAGGCGAGCGCCACGAAGCCGGCCGTGAAGGCGAGCGCCAAGAAGCCGGCCGCCAAGAAGCCGACGACGCCGAAACCCGCCGCCAAGCCGGCCTCGCGTTAGGGCGCGGGCTCCGCGCCGCCGGCGCGCCACGTGCCCGACTTGCCGCCGCTCTTCTCGAGCAGCCGCACACCATCAATCTGCATGCCCTTGTCGATGCTCTTGGCCATGTCATAGATGGTCACGAGCGCCACCGAGACGGCGGTGATGGCCTCCATCTCGACGCCGGTGACCGCCACGGTGCGTGCTTCGGCCTCGCATCGCACGCCGGGCAGGGCATCGTCGAGCGCAAAGCGCACCTGCACGTCGGTCAGCGGCAGGGGATGGCAGAGCGGGATCAGGTCGGCCGTGCGCTTGGCCGCCTGGATGCCGGCGATGCGCGCGACGGCCAGCACGTCGCCCTTGGCCACCGAGTTGTCGCGAACGGCACGCAGGGCCGCGGCGGACATGCGAATGCACCCTTCGGCGCGCGCCATCCGTGCCGTCGGCGTCTTGGCTGAGACGTCCACCATCGACGCTTCGCCAGCGCGGTTCACGTGGGAGAGGTCGCTCATGCGCCCAGCTCGGCGATGCGGCGCAGCAGGCGCGCGCTGAGCAGCTGCGGCGAGACGTTCTGCTGCGTGGCGAGCTTGGCCTCTTCCACCGCCTGCATGGCGCGCGCGGCGGCGAGCGCCGACTGGTCGTTGCCACTGGCGGCGGCGGCGCGCGAGCGCTCGTGCAGCAGCACGCTCACGGCGTCGAGCACGTCGGAGAACGCGCCGCGCGCCCCCTTGCCGCCCTGAGCGAAGGCCGTGCGCAGCCACTGCGTGCGCCCACCCTGTGCCGATTCGAGGAACGTGCGGGCTCGCGCGAACGCGGCGGCCTGCTCGGCGTGGCCGAGCAGGCGCCCCGGCGCCCCGTCGGCGAGGTGCACGCGCTCGTCGTCTGTGCTGCCGGGGCCGAGCCGCTCGCGCACCGCCGGCTCGGCGAGGAAGCGGCGCACGTCCTCTTCGGCAACGCGCGGCACGCGGAACGAGACGACGCGCGACCGGATGGTGGGGAGCAGCGACGAGGGCTCGCTGGACGTCAGGATGAACGACGTATTGTCAGGTGGTTCCTCGAGCAGCTTGAGCAGCATGTTGGCCGTGTCGGGACTTGAGGCTTGCGGCACCATCCGCTCGGCGTCGCCGAAGATGAAGACCTTGCGGCGCGCCAGGGCCGGCGAGAGCGACGCCTGCTGCACGAACAAGCGCGCGACGTACCGGTAGATGGCCTCGGTGCCGCCCGGACGCTTGTACAGCCCGTGCTCCTTGACGCGATCGGCGACGGCCTGGTTGTACTCGTCCTTCACCTGCTCGACGTCCGGGTCGGTCTCCTTGAGCTTGGGGCGCGGGAAGATCCAGTGCAGGTCGGGGTGCTGGCCGGCGAGCGCGAAGTGGCAGCCCTGACACTCACCGCACGGCGCGTTCGGGCCGCTGCAGAGCAGCATCTGCCCGAGCCAGAGCGCGAGCCGCTGCTTGCCCACGCCCTCGGGGCCGTGCAGCAGGATGGACGCCGGCAACTGCCCGGCGCGCCACTGGGCGGCAAAGCGGTCGCGAAGCGTGTGGTGGCCGTAGAGCGGGAGCAAAGTCATGCGAGAGGGAAGCGGGTTGGCCGTTGGCGGTTGGCGGTTGGCGGTCAAAGGCCAGCCCCTGACGATAGACGGTTGGCGTCCGGCGCACCAGTTTCTACGGGTCGGTCCTCGATTGGGACGGTCGAACTGCGGAACTCCCGATTTCGCGGATTTCGCGGATTGATGCGGTTCCTGCGGCACGATGTACCCCCGTTTCAGTTGCAGTATCCGTGCGCAGTTTCCGCGTACATCCGCGTGATCCGCGGCAAAGCTGTAGAACCGTCCCTTGAGCAGAAGCCCTCCATGCGCATCCTGATTCTCGCCATGACGCTCCTCGCTGCCGCCACCTCGCCCCTCGACGCCCAGCGCGCGCGTGCGCGCGAGCTCGGCGTTGCCCCCGGAGTCTTCGCTCCCGGCACCAACAACGCGATTACCGATGTCGCCGGCGTGCGCGTGGGGCACGTCACGGTCACCGAGGGTGCCACCGTGCGCACCGGCGTGACGGCGATCATTCCGCACGCGGGGAACGCCTACCTCGAGCGCGTCCCCGCGGCCATCTGGGTGGGCAACGGGTTCGGCAAGCTCATTGGCATTTCGCAGGCCAACGAACTGGGTGAGCTCGAGACTCCGATCCTTCTTACGTGCACGCTCTGCGTCTGGAAGGCTGCTGATGCGATGGCCGAGTGGATGCTGCAACAGCCGGGGCTGGAGCGCGTGCGCTCAATCAACCCGGTGGTCGGCGAGACCAACGATTCGCAACTGAACGACATCCGGTCGCGGCCGATCACGGCGGCGCAGGTGCGCCAGGCACTCGAGGGTGCGACGGGCGGCCCGGTGGCCGAGGGGAGCGTGGGCGCCGGGCACGGCACGGTGGCATTTGGCTGGAAGGGGGGCATTGGCACCTCGTCGCGCGTGCTGCCCTCGTCGCTCGGCGGGTTCACCGTCGGCGTGCTCGTGCAGAGCAACTTCGGTGGAGTGCTGCAGGTGATGGGCGCGCCGGTGGGGCAGGAGCTTGGCCAGTATGCGTTCAAGGATGCGACCTCGAAGGACGGCGGCGACGGGTCGATCATGATGGTGGTGGCCACCGACGCACCGCTGAGCGACCGCAACCTCAAGCGCGTGGCGTCACGCGCAATGATGGGTCTTGGGCGCACGGGTTCGTCGGCGTCGAACGGGAGCGGCGACTACGTGATCGCCTTTTCGACGGCCAAGGAGGTGCGCCGCGCGTTCAGCGCCACGCGGCTGACGACGACCGAGCTGGCCAACGAAGAGATGTCGGGCGTCTTCGAGGCCGTGGTGGAGGCCACCGAGGAAGCGATCTACAACTCGCTGTTCCAGGCGACGACTGTCACGGGCAACGGACGCACGGTGGAGGCCATTCCGCTGGACAAGGTGCGGGCGGTGCTCACGAAATACGGACGCACGCCGCGCTGAGCGCGCGCAGACCCGGGACTACCCGCCGGCGATGCTGATGGAGAGGCGCCGGTACGCGTCGACGACGCGTTCGAGCGCGGCGTCGGCGCTGGCGCCGCAGGCCGAGAGGTGTCCCATCTTGCGCCCCGGCCGCGCTTCGCCCTTGCCGTAGAGGTGCACGCGCACACCGGGCAGCGCCAGCACCCCGGCGAAATCGGGCGGCTCGACACCCGTCCACAAGTCGCCAAGCAGGTTGTAGATGGCCGCTGGCCGCACGACCTCGGTGTCGCCGAGGGGGAGCCCGCAGACGGCGCGCACCAGCTGCTCGAACTGGCCGGTGACGCAGGCTCGCTCGGAGTGGTGATAGCTGTCGTGCGGGCGCGGTGCGAGCTCGTTGACGCACAGCGACCCATCCTCGAGCAGGAAGAGCTCGACCGCGAGGAGTCCTACGACGCCCAGCTGCTCGGCGATGCCACAGGCAATCTCGGTGGCCTTCAGCACCACGTCATCATCGAAGTCGCCCGGGATGACGGACCACGTGAGGACGCCCTGCGTGTGGCTGTTGCGCGACGGCGGATAGGCGCGCATGTCGCCGCCTGGCGAACGCGCCACCATCACGCTGAGTTCGGCGCTCAGGTCAAGCAACTGCTCGGCCACGCACACGGGAGCGCCCACGCTGCTCCATGCCGCGCTCGCACCCTCGGTGCTCGACACGCGCGCCTGGCCGCGGCCGTCGTAGCCGCCGGTGGCGGACTTCACGATGCAGGGCCCGAGCTTGCGCACGGCCGTGGTGGTGTCGTCGGCGCTGTGCACCACGCGGAAGGGTCCCACGGGAAAGCCGTGGTCGCGCAGCCATTCCTTCTGACGCGCCCGGTCCTGCACGATGAACAGCACGCCCGGCGCCGGCCGCAGGGGCGCGTGACGCTCGGCGGCCTCGAGCGCGGCGCGTGGGATGCTCGCGATTTCCACTGTCACGACGTCCACGCCTTCCGCGAGACGCGCGGCGGCATCGACATCGCCCCACGGTGCGGTGATCGTCTGCGAGGCGAGTGCGCGCGCCGGGCAATTCGCCTCAGGGTCGAGCACGTGCACGTCGTAGCCCATGGTGCGCGCGGCCATGGCGGCCCTGCGCCCCAGTTGTCCGCCTCCCAGGAAGCCGATGACGGACCCCGGGAGGATGGAGGTCATGGAAACTGCTGCTGGCGCACGGCCTCGGAGCGTTTCTCACGCCAGGCGCGAATGCGCTCGCGGACTTCCGGGTACGTGAGCCCCACGATCTCGGCGGCCAGGATGCCTGCATTGGCAGCGCCCGGCTTGCCGATGGCGAGTGTGCCCACCGGGTAGCCCGCCGGCATCTGCACGATGGAGAGCAGCGCGTCGATGCCGTTGAGCGCCGTGCCCGGGAACGGGACGCCGAGCACCGGCACGAGCGTCATGGCCGCGACCATTCCGGGAACGTGCGCGGCTGCACCGGCGGCGGCGATGATGACCATCAAGCCGCGTGCCTCGGCGGTCTTGGCGTACGCGACCATTTCATCGGGGGTGCGGTGTGCGGAGATGATGTTCTTCTCGTGCGGGACTCCGAACTCCTCGAGCATTTCGATCGCCGGGGCGATGTTCTCAAGGTCGCTGGCACTGCCGATGATGACACCTACCAAGGGGGAGTTTGACATGGGTGAAGAATGACCTCAGTCAGGAGATTTTGGAACTCGGATCAGGGAATTTACTTCGAAATTCGGCGGTGCTCAAACGCCCCACCCGGGTAGAACGTTTAGAGAGAATGCCGTACGTTAGCGGTCTCCCTCATCCCGCCAGCCGATGCTTCGCCGTCCGTGAGAAGTCGATGATCACCGCCACGCTCTTTGCCGACCTCAACTGCCCGTACAGCTTCGCGCTGACGACGCGACTGCTGGCACTGGGGCTGATGGACCGCTGCGAGTGGCGGGGCGTGCAGCACGATCCGTCGCTGCCGGTGCCGCCGCGCATGGGTGACCGGCGCGTCGTTCGCGCGCTGGAGGACGACGTGGATGCGGTCGCGCTGGAGGCGCCGGAGGTTGAGATCGCGGCGCCACCGTTCAAGCCCAATACGCGCCGGGCCATCGCCGCGGTGGCCGCCGTGCATCGCCAGCACGGGCCACGAGCCAGCGAGTTCCAGCGGGCGCTGGGTGTGGCCCTGTGGGTGCGCGGAGAGGACATCTCCGATGGCGCGGTGATCAACGCCGTGGCATCGTGGGTCGGCATTCCGGGCTGGGTGGACCTCGACGGACCCGCCGGCCACCGTCTCGCCGACGACTGGGACATGGACTGGGTGACGCGTCGCCTGGGCGGCGTTCCGCGCCTGGTGCGTCCGGACGGTCGGGTGCTGTGGGGCCTGGCAACCGCGGGCGACATCGCTGATTTCTTTTCGTCCCCGTTGCGCTCGTCGGGCGAGTTCAAGCGGAGTTAGGTGCTAGGTGATAGGAGCTAGATGCTAGCACCTAGCACCTAGCACCTAGCACCTAGCACCTAGCACCTAGCACCTAGC
>CAYHCW010000154.1:0-4661 GCA_964355025.1 uncultured Gemmatimonas sp.
GGGAGCGTGGCGCGCTGGGAACGCCTGATTCGCGACATCGCCGAGGAACAGGGGGTCTTCTGCACGCTCGCCAACCTCGTGGGCAGCGAAGGCGGCAAGCTGTTCCAGGGTGCGTCGCTCGTGGCGGGACCGCGCGGCGACGTGCGCGCCCGCGCCCCGCTGTGGGACGAAGCGCTGCTCGTGACGGAGCTGGACCTCGGCGACCTGGCCCGCAGCCGGGCCGACGCGCCGATGCTGAGCGACCTCAAGGTGGCAATGCCGTACCTGGCGGCCGAACTGAAGCGCGCCGTTTACGCCCCGCGACTCTCGCCCAAGCCGCGCGTGGTGGCCAGGAGTGCCTCCACCACCACGGCAGCGCCGCGCGCCGCACCGTCGACCTCGCGCGCCGCCGAGCCGGGCGGCCTGCCGGTGGTGGTGCCGGTGGACGGCGGGCGCGCCGCGCCACCCCCGCTGGCGATCGACGCCCCCATGGTGGAGCGCTGGCTCGTGGAGTTCCTGCGCGACGAGCTGGGACGCCGAGGCTTCACCAAGGCGGTCGTCGGGATCTCGGGCGGGGTGGATTCGGCCGTGACGGCAATACTCGCTGCGCGCGCGCTGGGCCGGGAGAACGTGATCGGCGTGCGGCTTCCCTACCGGTCGTCGAGCGCCGACTCGCTGGCGCACGCGCAGCTCATCATCGACCAGCTGGGCATCGAGGGGCGCACGCTCGACATCAGTGCGGCCGTGGACGGCTACCTGGCCAACGAGCCCGATGCCGACGCGGCGCGACGCGGCAACGTGATGGCGCGCATGCGCATGATCGCGCTGTTCGACCTCAGTGCCCGCTACGGCGCGCTGCCGCTCGGCACCGGCAACAAGAGCGAGCGCCTGCTCGGATACTTCACGTGGCATGCCGACGATTCGCCACCGGTGAATCCGCTGGGCGACCTGTTCAAGACCCAGGTGTGGGCCCTGGCGCGGCATCTCGGGGTGCCACTGGAAATTGTGGACAAGCCGGCGAGCGCCGACCTGGTGCAGGGCCAGACCGACGAAGGGGACTTTGGCGTCACCTACGCCAGCGTGGACGAGATCCTCAACTGGCTGCTGCACGGCTGGACGCCGGCGGAGCTGGTGGCGCGCGGCGTGAGCGCGGCTGACGTGGAGAAGGTGCGGCGGCGCCTCGACGGCACGCACTGGAAGCGTCGCCTGCCGACGGTGGCGATGATGAGCGGCGCGGCGATTGGCGAGAGCTACCTGCGTCCGGTGGACTACTAGCGGGCACGGTGTCACGACGCGGGCCCCGGCTGGATGCCGGGGCCCGCGTCGTGTTCAGGTGGCGCGGCGGCGCCTCCAGTGGATGGCGAAGCCGGCGGCAACCAATGCCGCGCCGAGGAGCAGCGATCGTGCCCGTTCCTCGGGTGCGGCGACGTAGACCATCTGCGCGGCGAAAGCAAGCGTCACGGCTGGCACGACCCATGCGCTCTTCCGTCGGCGCACACGATCCGCGTCCGTGTCGATGAACCGTTGACCAACCGCGACGAGCAGCAGGATTACCACCGCAACGGGCATCGGCCATCGCAGGTCGGGTCGCTCGAGGCTCGTCACGATGGCGAGTGCGAGGATCAGGGTGGATGCGTCCTCAACTCGCTTGGATCGGCTCGCTGGTACTGTCATCGCGGTTCTCCTGGTGGTCTATAGTTCATCCGAGGGCCGCCGCCCCGCACTTGCGACGCACTCGTCGAGCGCTGCCTCCGCACGATCCATGTCGCGCGACTTCTTGAGTTGATAGGTGTACGCCGACGCTGCGGCCCAGAAGTTGCCAGTCGCGGTGGCTCCGATCATCGCGCCTACGGAGATCAGCCAGTCGTCGATCGCGTCTTCCATGGCCCTTGCGACAGCATCGCACGGCCCCCCCAACGGATCCGCCGACCCGTCCAGGGAAAAAGTACGTCCGGCCCGGACCGTTTCACCAGAGCTGCCCTTGGGCAGGGCGCGCCGTGGCCGCGCCGCGACCACCACGGACGATCCGACGACGGCCTCGACCCCACCGCGCGCGCGCGTATCGAACAGCGCGGGTGCGGCACGTTCGTTGAAGTGGATCAAGCGCTGCCGGCTCAGTTTGTATCCGCCGGCGACGGCCTGCCAGTCATTGACCACGCGGACCACCGGCACACCGTCGCGCCGCACCGACATCTCACGTGCCAGCCCGTCGGCCGACCGGGCCACGTCGACCTGATAGGAATGCCCGTCGGCACGCCGCACCGTACGGCTGGTGCGGCGTTCTCCGGCGAGCACGTGAACGTCGGCGCCGTCCACCAGCGGCCGGTCTGCCACCCCCGCCACCGGCTGTTCCTGCGCCAGCGGACCCGGCAGCGGCTGCCGCAGCCCCGACGGCACGTCGGAGCATCCGGCGAAGAGGGTGAGCAGCGCCGCGCCGAGCGCGGCGCGCACCGTCCGGATATTGCAGATCTGGAACATGACTCGCGTCTCCCTGTGTTCGTGGTGTTCTCACGGACCAGGCGATCGCGGGATCAAGGATTGCGGCGCTATGACCCTGTCGCGTGGCCAACGCCGACAGTTTGAACCGGGCCAGCGCGGGGTGTGTCACCATTCCGTCGCGGCTGGTATCATTTGAACGCATGACCGACCATGTCCCCTCCGACTACAGCCGGGTGGCACGGGCCATCCGGTACCTGGATGCGCACTGGCGCGAGCAGCCCGCGCTGGCCGACATCGCGCGCCACGTGGGCCTGAGCGAGTCGCACTTTCAGCGGCTGTTCACGCGCTGGGCCGGCATCAGTCCCAAGCGGTTCCTGCAGCAGGCAACGGCGCAGTTCGCCCGGTCGCTGCTGCGCGAACACCGGGCGCTCCTTCCCACGACGTACGACGCGGGACTCTCCAACCCCTCGCGGCTGCACGAACTCATCGTGCACGCCGAGGCGATGACGCCCGGGCAGGTGCGGCGCGGCGGCGAAGGGGTGGAGATCGCCTGGGCGTTCCACGAGTCGCCGCTTGGCTCGGCACTCGTGGCCGTGACTCCCCTGGGCATCTGCTCACTGCAGTTTGCCGACGCCGCCACCGGCCGCCGCGCCGCGGTGGCGCGCCTGCGCGCGGAGTGGCCGGCGGCCACCCTTGTGGAGTCCACGGCGCGCACCAGGCGGGCGGCGCGCGCGGCACTGGGCGCCCTCGGCACGTCCGGCGGCTCGCTCGCCGTGCATGTGCGCGGCACCAACTTTCAATTGAAGGTGTGGAGCGCGTTGATGCGCATTGCCCCGGGTGCCGTGGCCACCTACGGGGACATCGCCGGCGCCATCGGCGCGCCGCGTGCCGCGCGCGCGGTGGGCAGTGCCGTGGCGCGGAACCCGGTGAGCCTGCTCATCCCCTGCCACCGGGTGATCCGAAAAAGCGGCGCGATCGGTGACTACGCCTGGGGAAGCACGCGGAAAGAAATCATCCTCCGCGCCGAATCAGCAGTCGGCTGACAGCCTACAGCGTGCGGCGTACGGCGTAGAGCGTACAGCTGCCGTACGCAGTTCGCCAACCGTTCTATGCGGCCTGGGCAAAAGCGAGGCTTACCGCCCGGCTTGCCCCGCGCTTCAGCTGACGGTGCGCCGCGCGCGCGTAGCGCATGAAGTTCTTCCCGGCCCACGGATAGCGGGTGAAGAACTCCACCGGGAGCATCGATCCTTTCAGCTGGTTGCAGTCGATGCAGGCGGCCACGAGGTTCCCCGGCGCGTGGTTTCCCCCTCGCGAAAGGGGAATCACATGATCGAGGGTGGCGGCTTCCAGGCCTAGCGGCGTCGCGCAGTAGACGCAGCGGCGGCCGCAGTCACGGAACGTGGCGCGCTTGACGTGCCGTTTCTGATGCGGAACGCCGTGATCGTAACGGCGGGCCAGGCCACGGGGCGAACGGGGCAGCGTGAGGCGGTGGACGCTCCGATGAGACATTGCACCTCGCCAGAAAAGACGACGCCCCGCACCGGGACAGGAATCCCGTGCGGGGCGTGATGAATGGGGAGGAGGCTCCAGCGCGCGTCCTGATCTAAAGGACGCGTCATTCGTCGCTGGATCGGCTGTCCGTGCGGATCGGCCATCTGCCTCCAAGGACGGTGGCTCCCACGCGAGGGAACCATCATTCCTCATATGGACGCGCATATGAGTGCAGCGTAACGCGAATTCCCGCAAGGGGCTGCGTTCTGCGGCGACGCCGGTCCGGGGGCCAGAAATGCGGGGTCAAGTCCGGCGAGGACGGGACGACACTCCAATTGTGATCAGTCCTCGGTTCGCGGTACTCGCGGCCCGGCGGCTCGTTCGCCTCCACCACGGTACCTCCAGATGACACACCCGTCGCTTGACGGACTGGCCCTGCAGTTGATGCAGCTCGATCCTGCCGATGATATCGGCATCCAGCGCTTCGCCGATGCCATGAGCGAAGCCGCCGATACCGCCGCGGCCTTGTCGCCCACCTCCATCATCGCCGTGCTGAAGTGCACGGGCGCGGTGGCCAACGCGCCCGCAGCCGAGCGCGAAAGCGTCCTTGCCGCGGCGGGCACGCTGATCGAGGCATGGATGCGCGGGGACGCGCTTTCTTGGGCAGCGCCGGTTGCGGGCGGAGCTCCAGCATCCCCGGTGGCTCCTGTGGTCGCCGCACCCGCTGCAGCACCCGCTGCAGCACCCGCTGC
>CAYHCW010000154.1:4761-6841 GCA_964355025.1 uncultured Gemmatimonas sp.
GCACCCGCTGCCACACCCGCGCGCGTCTCCACACCGGTGGCCGCCGAAATCCTCCCCGATGACGTCGACCTCGACCTGCTGAAGGACTTCATCGCCGAGAGCCGCGAGATGCTGCTGGGCGCGGAGTCGGCCCTGCTGCAGCTCGAGACGGACCCGACCAACGACGAAGCGATCAACACGGTTTTCCGCGCGTTCCATACGGTCAAGGGCACGGCGGCCTTCCTTGGCCTGGCCAAGCTCTCGGGCTTTGCGCACCACGCCGAGTCGTTGCTGAGTCAGGTGCGTGATCGCGTGGTGGTGTATTCCGCGCACAATGCCGACTTGTCGCTGAAGAGCGCCGACATGCTGCGCGAGTTCCTGGACGCGGTGGATTCTGCCACCGCCGGCTCGCCCCTGTTTCCCCCGGACGGCTACCTCGACCTCACGCGCGACCTGAAGGCGGCGGCGGCTGGCGAGACGCCGGCGGACGCCGACACGACCTCCACCGCGGACGTGCCATTCCCCACGGCACGCCTGGGCGACATTCTCGTCGACCGCGGGGTGGTGGACCGCGCGACGGTCGAGGCCGTGCACGCCGAGGAACCCAACATGCCGCTGGGCCAGGCGCTCGTGCAGCACAACGCGGCGGCGCTGAAGGATGTGGCCCAGGCCCTGCGCCAGCAGTCGCAGGAGCAGAAGCAGGTGCGCCAGGATTCGTCCGGCGGCGCCGACTCGATTCGCGTGCGCACTGACCGGCTCGACAAGCTCATCGACATGGTGGGCGAACTGGTGATCGCGCAGGCGATGATGAGCGCCGACAGCATCGTGACGCAGCCGGGGCATCAGGCGCTGACGCGCAAGGTGCTGCACGCCGGCAAGATCGTGCGCGACCTGCAGGACCTGTCGATGTCGATGCGCATGGTGCCGCTGAAGCCGGTCTTCCAGAAGCTGGCGCGCCTGGTGCGCGACCTCTCGCAGAAGAGCGGCAAGGCCGTCGACTTTCAGACCCACGGCGAGGACACTGAACTCGATCGCAACATGGTGGCGGCGCTGTCCGACCCGCTCGAGCACATGGTGCGCAACTCGATGGATCATGGCCTCGAGGCCCCCAGTGACCGCGCGGCGGCGGGCAAGAGCACGGCGGGCGTGCTGCGCCTCTCGGCGTTCTACGCAGGTGGCGCCGTGGTGGTGGAACTGCACGACGACGGCCGCGGGCTGAATCGCGACAAGATCGTGGCCAAGGCCACCGCCAAGGGATTGATCGACGGTGACAAGACGCTGACCGACCAAGACGTCTTTGGGCTGATCTTCGCGCCCGGCTTCTCGACGGCCGACCAGGTGACCGACATCTCGGGGCGCGGCGTCGGCATGGACGTGGTGCGCCGGAACATCGAGGGCATTCGCGGCCGCATCGAGATCGCGTCGACGGCGGGCGTCGGCACCACGTTCACGCTGCGCCTTCCCCTGACGCTGGCCATCACGGACGGCATGCTGGTGCGTGTCGGCGAGGAGCGCTACATCGTTCCGACCACCAGCATCCAGCTCTCGTTCCGCCCCAGCCCGGAGCAGCTCTGCACGGTGGCCGGACGCGGCGAGATGGTGGTGTTGCGCGGCGAGACGCTGCCCATCGTGCGCCTGCATCGCCTCTTCAACATCGAGGGGGCGTGCGAACGCTTCGACCAGTCGCTGCTGATGCTCGTCGGCGACGGGGGCAAGCGCGTGGCCCTGCTTGTGGACGACCTGCTCGGTCAGCACCAGGTGGTGGCCAAGACGCTCGGCGAGGGAATCGGCAGCGTGGAGGGCGTCTCGGGCGGCGCGATTCTCAGCGACGGCCGCATCGGCCTGATCCTCGACGTCGGCCAGTTGATTCAGCTCAACCGCACGGGCGGTTCGACCGACGGCACCGCGAACGCCGAACGCCGCTCGGTCGCCTGATCACATACGCACTCCCGGATTCCACTTTCACCTTTGGAGCTTGTCATGGCCTCGACGATCGAGTCTACCGTTTCCTCCGCCAGCGTGCATGCGGGCAAGTACCTGACCTTTTTCCTCGCCAACGAGGAATACGGCCTGCAGATCCTCACGGTGCACGAGATCATCG
>CAYHCW010000155.1:0-6810 GCA_964355025.1 uncultured Gemmatimonas sp.
ATGACCAAAGACGATCTCGACCTACCCGACGCCCTCTTCCTCCTGCCCGATACCCACGTCGCGTGCTCGACCTGCGCGCCAGCGATTCGTCGGCGCGCTTCTACCTCGGCATGGTCTATATCCGCCAGGGCAAGTTTGCCGAGGCGGTCGCCGATTATCAGCTGGCGGCAGCGTCGCGCCTGGCCAAGCCGGCGGTCTTTCACAACCTCGCGCTCGCGCTCGAGCAGCTGGGCCGCACCGCAGAGGCGCGCGAGGCGCTGGAGGAGGCGGTGCGACGCGGGGGCGGCATGGAGCCGCGCATCCTGCTGGCGCTGGGGGTCCTGCACCTGCGCGAGGGCAATGCGCAGGAGGCCGATGCCATGCTGATGACCGCTCGCCCGCTGTACGGCCAGCGGCCCCCGGGCGCCGTCTGGTTTCACTACGCCGCGCTCGCGGCGGCGCTGGGCGGGCACCTCGACAAGGCAATCTCGCTGCTCACCGAGGGCACCCAGTCGTACCGGCACGCCGCCACGCTGTACAACAACCTTGCCGCCGCACTCGAGGCCAAGGGGCGGTTCGACGAGGCCCAGGTGGCGGCCGACAAGGGCATGCACGAAGAGGCGGGGCTCGCGCAGCTGCACAAGAACCTCGGCGACCTGTTCTACCGCAAGGGGCAGCTCGACGAGGCGCTCGAGGCGTACCAGCGCGCGGTGAAATTCGCCGAGCAGCCCGGCGCCGACGTGTGGCGCAAGCTCGGCAACATCCGTCTCCAGCGGAACGAACGCGAGGAGGCCGTGCACTGCTGGGAGGCCGCTCTGGCCATCGAGCCCGACGACACGAGGCTGCAGGCGAACCTCAGCGCCGTCCGGTCCTCGCCGTGATGCCGGTCGTTACCGGGGATGCGGCCTTTGCCGCGCTCGCGGCCAAGATCGCGCGGGAACGAGGCTTCGGCGCCACCAACTATCGCGACGGCTGCCTGCGTCGCCGGATTGCCGTGCGGATGCGCGCGCGCGGCGTCGCGGACTTCGGCGCGTACAGCCATCTGCTCGACCGGGACCCTGCCGAGTGGGAGCCGCTGCTCGACGCGCTGACAATCAACGTCACCAAGCTCTTTCGCGACCGCGCGGCGTACGAGGCGATTGCCCGCATCGTCGTGCCGTCCGTGTGGGCGATGCCGGCGCCGGCGCTGCGCGCGTGGAGCGCCGGGTGCTCGTCGGGTGAGGAGCCGTACTCGCTGGCGGTGCTGTTTCACCGGCATGCGACGGCCGTGCAGCAGCTGGACCAGCTCTCGCGCCTGCAGATCATTGCCAGCGACATCGACAAGGGGTCACTCGAGCGCGCCGAGCGCGCCACGTATCCCGAGTCGGCGTTCGGCGACACGCCCGAATCGCTGCGTCGGCGCTATTTCTCGGCCGGTGCGCCGGCGACGGTCGCGCCGGAGGCACGCGCGCTCGTGAGGTTCGAGCGTCGCGACCTGCTCAACGACCCGGCGCCGCCGGAGCCGCTGCACCTGATCACCTGCCGCAACGTCGTGATCTACTTCGATGCCGCCGCGCAGCAGGCGCTGTTCCAGCGGTTCTTCGATGCGCTGCAGCCCGGCGGGTTTCTCGTGCTCGGCCAGGTCGAGACGCTGCTCGGCGCGGCGCGCACGCTGTTTGAGGCCGTGGATGTCCAGCACCGAATTTTTCGCCGCCCGTGACCGAGCACAAGGTGAAGATCGCTGAATGGGCAGTGGCCCTCGCGCCGGCAACGCTTGTGACGATCGGGCTGGGGAGTTGCGTGGCCATCGTGCTGCACGACCCCAGGACGCGCGTCGGCGGCCTCGCCCACGTGCTGCTGCCGTCGCCAGCGGGGGCCGAGGCCGCCGAGCGGCCGGGCAAGTGTCCGTCAACCGCCGTGCCGCACCTGCTGGCCGAAATGCGCGCGCTGGGCGCCAGCGGCGCCCTCGGCGCGATTACGGCGCGGCTCGTCGGCGGCGCCAGCCTGTTTGGTCCGTTGCTCTCGGGCAAGGGCGTGGGTTCGATGGGCCAACGCAACGTCGCCGCCTCGAGGCTCGCGCTGGCCGCGGCGAACGTGCGCGTGGTCGGTGAACTCGTGGGCGGCGAGGTTGGGCGCTCGGTGTACTTTGACGTCGGTTCGGGACGCGTGAACGTGCGTTCGGTGCGGGACGGCGACCGTGTCCTCTAGGCGCTGGTCGGTGCTGGTGGTCGATGACAGCGCGTTCATGCGCTCGATCATCAGCGACCTCATCGCGTCCTTTCCGGAGTTCACGGTCATCGGGACGGCGCGGGACGGGCACGACGCGCTGGAGAAGATCCACGCCCTCGAGCCCGACCTCGTGACGCTCGACATCGAGATGCCCGTGGTGGACGGCCTCTCGGCGCTCGGCTACATCATGAGCGAGGTGCCGCGGCCGGTCGTGATGCTCAGCGCGTTCGACGCGCGCGGCGATGTCGACCTCACCATACGGGCGCTCGAGCTTGGCGCCGTGGACTTCGTGCGCAAGCCGCGCGATTCGCGGGTGGACCTCAACCGCGTCAAGGAGCGGCTGCACGACGCCTTGCGCGCGGCGGCGACCGTCAACCTCAAGGCCGCGCCGGTGCTGGCGCGTCCGCGCCGGGCCCTGCTCCGCGCCGGCCCGGCGACCGAGGGCGCGCGGGCCGTGGTCGCCATCGCCGCCAGCACGGGTGGTCCGCGCGCCCTCTCCGAGGTGCTTCCTGCGCTGCCGGCAACCCTCGATGCCGCAGTGCTCGTGGTGCAGCACATGCCCACCGGCTTCACCGGCGGGTTCGCGCGTCGCCTCGACGACTTGTGCGCGCTGCCGGTCAGCGAGGCGGTGGACGGCGAGCCAGTGCGTGCCAATCACATCTACCTGGCGCCCGGCGGGCAGCACGTGCGCATTGTCGCGGCCGATGCCACGGCGGTGTTCGCGCTCGACGGTGGGACGACGGTGCACGGCGTGCGTCCCGCGGCCGACCCCTTGTTCCTGAGCGTCGCCGAGTGCTTTGGTGCGCACGCCATCGGCGTCGTGCTGACCGGCATGGGGCGCGACGGGGCAGCCGGGCTGGCCGCCATTCGCGCGGCTGGCGGGCGCGCGGTGGTGCAGGACGAGCAGACCAGCACGATTTACGGCATGCCGCGCGAGGCGAAGGCCGCGTGTGGCGACGTGGTGGAGGCCGAGGTGGCGCTGTCTGACGTCGCGGCGGCGGTGCAGGCGCAGTTGGCGGCGCTGAAGGTCTGGGCATGAGCGCGCACCTGCTGGCTCGCGTGGGCGCCGAGCGCTTTGCCTTCGCGCTCGAGCGCGTGATTGAAGCCGTGGATGCGCCGACCGTGCACGACCTTCCCAACCGGCCGGCCGGGATGCTCGGGACGGTGCGGCATCGGGGGCAGACGGTGCCGCTGTGGGACGCGGGCAACGCCTTCGGCATCGCGCGTGCGCGCGGCGAGGGCACGGCGTTGCTGTTTCGCGATGCCGGCCGCGGCGTGGCGCTGCTGGTGGATGACGCGGTGGACATCGTGCAGGTGCACGAGGACACGTTGCGCGTGGCGCCCGCGGGCAGCGACGGCGGCGGAATGCTGGCCGGGGTCGTTCGCGACGCAGAGGGCCTGATGAGCGTGGTGCGGGTCGACGTGCTGGTGTCGCGCCTGGTGTCGCGGGGCGCGGGGGGAGGGGGATGAGCACAGGGAAGACGCAGTTGGTCACATTCCGCATTGGCGATGACCAGTTCGCCGCGGACATTTTCTCGGTCGAGCGGGTGCTGCGGCACGCCAAGCCTCGACCCGTCCCCGACCTGCCGGCGTGGATCGAGGGCGTCATCGACTACCAGGGGCGCGTGATCCCGGTGATCAACCTGCGCGTCCGGTTCGGCGTGGTCGGCGATCCTCCCGAAGGGGCACGCTTCGTCGTCTGCGTCGTGGGCGACGACATGATCGCCATGACCGTGGACTCGGTGCAGGAAGTCGCGACGATTGATGACGCGCAGGTCGAGCCCCCACCACCCATCTTCCGCGGCCTCACGCGCGAGTACCTGCGGGGCCTGGTGCGCCGCGCTGACGGCGTGGTCGTGGTGCTCGACGTCGCGCACCTGCTCACGTCGCAGGAACGCCTGCAGTTTGATCGCGCCATCGGCGCCGGAGCGTCCCAATGACCGCGCCCGATGTGGAAGGGTTCCGCGACCGCTACGTCGCCATCGAACAGAAGCTTGACGCCGGCGTGGGAACGGGGCCAGGGGAGCGCGAGGAGGTCAAGAAGGAGATCATCGGCCTGTTTCGCACGCTCGAGCAGACCATCGCCGACCTGTCGGCGACGGTCAGCGACCTGTCGTCGCTGAAGGACGACGTCAAGGTGCTGGTGGACAAGTTCAAGGCCACGCAGGCGGCCGCCATGAGCGCGCCCGAATTTTCCGGGGAGAAGCCCGTGGTGCACGCCGACCATATCGGCGCCTCGACGTTCATCGAGAAAGGGTGGAGCCGCCTGTCGCTCGGCGATTATGACGGCGCGGAGACGGCGCTGCACCGCGCGCTCGAGTTGTCGCCCAACGACCCGCAGAGTGAGGCGCTGCTGGGGTGGGCGCAGATGCTGAATGAGAAGTACGACGAAGCCCTGATGAACTTCCAGAAGGTGCTCATGCGCCAGCCGGCCAACGCGCTGGCCCGCATCAACGTCGGCTACATTTGCCTGAAGAAGCGCATCTTCGGCGAGGCCATCGAGCACCTCGCCAAGGCCATTCGCATCGACAACGACAAGAAGGCGACGCTGTACGCGCACTTCTACCTCGGGCTCGTGTATCTCGAGCGCGAGATGTACGAGGATGCGCAGACCTTCTTCCAGAAGACCCTCGTGCTGGGGCCGAACCTCATCGAGGCGTACTACGAGCTCGGGCGCGCCCACTGGTTCAACGGCGAGTTCGACGAGGCCAGGCAGGTGTGGAACAACGGGCACGCCGCCAACAAGTTCAATCCGTGGGGCAAGCGGTGCGCGGAGGGCCTGCAGACGGTGGAGGCGGGAGGGGAGCCGCCACGCGCCGCCTGAGCCCGGGTCACCCGACCTTCTGGCGCGGCTCGCTTGTGCGCCTCGGGCTCGTGGCTGCCTTGTGGGCGCCGCCGGCCTGGGGACGACAACTGCAAGGCGCGACCGAGGGCCTGCAGCGCATGGAGCGCGGGCGGTTTACGATGCTCTTCGCGCAAACGGACGCGCGCCTGGCTGCCTCGATGGCCGAGTCGGCCGTGGCGCGCGATTCGTTCCCCGGCTTGCCCCGTCCGCAGGCGCGGGTGCAGGTGTGGGTGGCTCCCAACGATGCCTCCTTTCGGCGCTGGGTCGGCGATGGCGCCCCGGAGTGGGGTGCAGCGTTCGCGTTTCCCGTGGAGCGTCGTGTCGTGCTGCACGGGCACCGCAGCGGCGGCAGGGCGGGCGACCCGCTCGAGGTGCTGCGGCACGAACTGGCGCACCTCGCCCTGCACGAGGCGATGGGGGAGCTGCCCCCGCGGTGGTTTGACGAGGGCTACGCGTCATACGCCGCCGGCGAGTGGGGGCGTGACGAGGTGCTGGCGACGAATTTTGCCCTCGCCATCGCGTTCGGCCGCATTCCCTCGCTGGCCGGACTCGACTCCGCGTTTCGGGGTGGCACCACCGGCGCGCAGGCGGCCTACGCGTTTTCGTACCGGGCCGTGGCCGAGCTGGCCGCGCTCGACCGCGCGCGCGGCTTGACCCTGCTCTTCGCGTACTGGCGGCGCGAGCAGTCGCTGGAGCGGGCCGTGCGCCAGGCATACGGGCTCACGCTCGCTGGATTCGAACAACGCTGGCAAGACGCCACGCGTCGACGCTATGGCGGCCTGGCGCTGGTCACGGATGTGAGCGCAGGGGCCATCCTCCTCGTGGTGATGATTGGACCGCTCTGGTTTGCGCGACGGCGGCGGGATCGGCGGAAGCTGGAGGCGATGCGCGTCGCCGACGCGGCGCAGGCCGAACGGGAGCGTTTGAGCGCACTCTCGGCGCTGCTGGGCGAGGGCGGCGACGGGGGACCGCATTAGGATTCGATGAAAGCTGGCTCTGCCGCCCCCGGTTTTGCCTTGACACGACCCCCCAACTGTTCTAGTCTCAATCGCTTATGACAACTACTGACGCAAGGCGGTTGGCTGGACCCGCGCTTTGGTGGGGGGCGGCACTGCTCACGCTCGCGCTCGGGTATGCTGATCTTGTGCGTGGGGGAGAGACGGTGGCTCCCATTCTGCTGGTGTTGGGGTACTGTGTTCTGGTGCCTCGGGCGATCTTGGCGAAATAGCCGTGCCGTTGCTGGTAGGTGTTCCGGGCGAATAGCTCAGTTGGTTAGAGCACCTGCCTTACACGCAGGGTGTCGGGGGTTCGAGTCCCTCTTCGCCCATGTATGTTTAATGATGTTTCGAGTTCGGCATGGACCGTACAGGCTCCGTTCCGGGTAGCAGGATTCAACGCTTGCAGGAGATGACTGTGAAGGCTCGGCTTGGCCCCGTCCGCTCATTCGTTGCTTTGACCGTCCTGCTCATTGGCGCCACGCCGGTGGCCTCCCGGGCACAGGCGCCGCGCACGCCAAACCCCAACGCGCCGCGCCTCGTCGTCGGCACGTTCCGGAGTGGTGACAAGAAACTCTCGGCCCAGGCGTCGGAAGAGTTGCGCAGCCGCCTGAACTCGGACATCCCGTTTCGCCAACTCACGGTGCTGTCATCGGCCGACTACAAGACCGTCGTCGAGCAGTCGGGCTACCCGTACGACGAGGCGCTGACGTCGGGCGACCTGGGCAGCCTGGCGAAGCTCCTGCGCACGGACGAGTACATGGAGGGGACGGTCGAGAAGAC
>CAYHCW010000156.1:0-6752 GCA_964355025.1 uncultured Gemmatimonas sp.
ACCGGCCTCAGCCCCCGAAACACATTCGCCGCCACGCGGCGCGCGCCTTCGGGATTCGGGTGGATGCCATCATCCTGGTTCAACTCCGGCTTGCCACCGACACCGTCGAGCAGGAACGGCAGCAGCCGTACGCCCGTGGACTTGGCCACCTGCGCAAAGACGGCACGAAAGCGCCGCGTGTACGCCGGACCGAGGTTCGGCGGCGCCTCCATTTGCACGAGCGCAATGGCGGCGGTCGGCTGACTGGCGCGGGCCTTGGCGATGAGCGCGGTGATGTTGGCCGCCGTCGTATCCGGATCGAGGCCGCGCAGGCCGTCATTGGCCCCGGTTTCGATGACCAGCACCGCCACGCGCTGGCTCAACAGCCACTCCGCGCGCCGCAGCGCGCCGGCCGACGTCTCACCCGAGAGGCCGCCGTTGATGACGTCGATGTCGAGCCCGGCGTCGGCGGCCAGGCGCTGGAGCACCGAGGGGTACGCGCTGTCCGGATCGACGCCGAGGCCCGCCGTGAGCGAGGTGCCGAGAAACAAGACACGCGGCCGCGACGTTCTCTCTGTTGCGGCTGCGCCCTGCGCCGTAGTTGATTCCACGGCAACGGCATCGCGCTTCGGCGCGTTGTCCCTGCAGCCGCCGCACGCGAGCGCTGCCAGCAGCACCATCGCGCCTACCTTCCTTCCGTCGCCCATTCGCATGCTCGCTGCCCGTGACCTGACCAAGGAATACCAGAGCGGCACCCAGACCCTCGCCGTCCTGAAAGATGTGTCCTTCGACATCGCGCAGGGAAGTTTCGTTGCCATCGTCGGCCCGTCCGGGAGCGGCAAGACGACGCTGCTCGGCCTGCTGGCGGGGCTCGACGTGCCCAGCCGGGGCAGCGTGGCGATCGACGGCGTTGACCTCCACGACCTCTCCGAGGACGCCCGCGCCCTGCTGCGGGGGCAGAAGGTCGGGTTCGTCTTTCAGGGCTTCCAGCTCATCCCGACGCTGACGGCCATCGAGAACGTGCAGGTGCCGCTGGAGTTGCGCGGTGAAGCCGGTGCGCCGGCGCGGGCCCGCGAGCTGCTGTCGCGCGTCGGCCTGGGCGACCGGCTCGACCACTTCCCCACCCAGCTTTCGGGTGGCGAGCAGCAGCGCGTGGCCATCGCGCGCGCTTTTTCCAACCGTCCGCGCATCCTGTTCGCCGACGAGCCTACCGGCAACCTCGACGGGTCCACCGGCGCGCGCATCGTCGAGCTGCTGACGGCGCTCAACCGCGAGGAAGGCGCCACGGTGGTGCTGGTGACGCACGACATCGGGCTGGCCGAGCGCACGCAGCGCATCATCCGGCTGGCCGACGGCGCCGTGGTGGAAGACCGCCTAACGGGCGCCGTCGCGGACGTCGCGTGAGCGGCATGGCCCTCGGGATGCTGTCCCGGCTGGCGTGGCGGGAGAGCCGCACCGCACGCCGGCGACTGCTGCTGTACATGTCGTCCATTTCGCTGGGCGTGGCGGCGCTGGTGGCCATCGATTCGTTTGCCTCCAACACGCAGGAGTCCATCCGGTCGCAGTCGCGCGCCCTGCTGGGCGGCGACGTGTCGTTCAGCGCCAACCAGAAGTATCCGGCGGGCATCGACTCCATCTTCGACTCGCTGGCCGCCGGCGGCCTGCCGATCGCACGCGTCACGACGTTCGGGTCGATGGGGTTCGTGGAGCGCACCGGGGGCACGCGCCTCACGCAGGTGCGCGCCGTCAACGACAAGTTCCCGCTGTACGGCGACATCGTCACCGAACCGGCCGGGGCGTGGGCGCGGCTGCGTCAGTCGCAGGTGGCGCTGGTGGATGCGACGCTGCTCGTGGCGCTCGATGCGCGCGTGGGCGACACGCTCACCATCGGCTACGCCCGGTTCGAGATCGCCGGCGCGCTCACCAGCGTGCCCGGCGACCCCGGCATCGCCAGCGCCATCGGGCCGCGCGTCTTCATCGCCGACACGTGGCTCAGCGAGACGCAGCTGCTCGGGTTCGGCAGCCGCGCGCAGTACGAGACATTCGTCAAGCTTCCCGTCGGCGTGAACTCGCCCAAGTGGGCGGCCCCGCTGCGCCCGCGCATGCTCAAGGCCAACGTGCGCATGCGCACGGTGGTGCAGCAGGAGATGAACTTCACGCAGGCCATCGGGCAGATGGCCAGTTTCCTTGGCCTGGTGGGGCTCATCGCGCTGCTGCTCGGCGGCGTGGGCGTGGCCAGTGGCGTGCACGCGTTCGTTACCCGCAAGGTGGACACGGTGGCGGTGTTCCGCTGCCTCGGCGCCACCAGCAGCCAGGTGCTGTTCATCTACCTCGTGCAGGCCGCGGCGATGGGATTCCTCGGTGCGGCGCTCGGCGCGGCGCTCGGCGTCGCCATCCAGTTCGGCCTGCCGCACCTCGTGAAGGACTTCCTGCCGCTGAATGTCGAGGTGACCCTCGATCCCAAGGCGCTCGGCACCGGACTCGCCGTTGGCGTGTGCGTCGCCCTGGTGTTCGCGCTGCGCCCGCTGCTTGCCCTGCGGCGCGTGTCGCCGCTGCAGGCACTGCGCCGCGACGACGCCGCGTTGACGCGGGCCTCGCTGCGCGACCCGGCCACGCAACTGGTGAACCTCACGCTCGTGGCCAGCATCATCCTGCTCGCGATTGGCCGCGCCGACACCGTGCCGCGCGGGCTGATGTTCGCCGTGGGCATCGGCACCAGCCTGGTGGTGTTGTACAGCGCCGCCGTGCTGCTCAGCGAAGGCGCGCGCCGGCTGGTGCGCCCGTCGTGGCCCTACGTGCTGCGCCAAGGCATCGCCAACCTGTACCGGCCCGCCAACCAGACGCGCTCGGTGGTGATCGCGCTCGGTTTCGGCAGCTTCCTCGTGACGACGCTGTACCTGGTGCAGGCCAACCTGCTCAAGCAGTTCGACATCACCGCCGCCGCGTCGCGGGGCAACCTGATCCTGTTCGACATCCAGGACGACCAGCGGCTGGGCGTTGAGCAGGTCATCAGGGACAGCAGGCACCCGTTGATCTCGATGACGCCCATCGTCACGATGCGCATTGCGAAGATCAACGGCAACGACATCACCGAGCACGCGCGCGCGGCCGGCCAGTCGCGCGGCAGCTGGGGACTGCGCCGCGAATACCGCTCCACCTATCGCGACACGGTGGTGCCCACGGAGAAGATCGTCGCCGGCGCGTGGTTCACGCCGCACACCGCCGCCGACACGCTGCACGAAGTGTCGCTGGCCCGCGATCTCGCCACCGATGAGCTGAAGGTGAAGCTCGGCGACATCATTGAATGGGATGTGCAGGGCGTGCGCGTGGCCACGAAGCTGACGAGCCTGCGCGACGTCGACTTCGGGCGGTTCGAGCCCAACTTCTTTGCCGTCTTCGACCCCTCGGCCATCAGCGGGGCGCCCAAGCAATGGGCGGGCGTGGCCGCGGTGAAGGATGAAAAGCAGATTGCCCCCCTGCAGCGGCAGATCGTCGAGCGCTACCCGAACGTCGCCAGCCTGGACATCTCGCTGGTGCGGCGCACCATCGGCGACATCGTGAACAAGGTGTCGCTCGCCGTACGGTTCCTTGCACTCTTCTCCCTGGCCATGGGCATCCCGGTGCTGTTCAGCGCCGTGGCGGCGACGCGCCGCGACCGGCTGCGCGAGAGCGTGCTGCTCAAGACGCTCGGGGCCACGCAGCGGCAGATCCTGCGCATTCTCTTCACCGAGTACGCGCTGCTGGGCGGACTGGGCGGCCTGTGCGGCATGGGCCTGGCCACGGTGGGCGGCTGGGCGCTGGTGCGATTTGTCTTTGAGGCGCCGTTTCAGTTTGCCTTTGGTCCGGCCGCGGCGATTGCTGGGGCCATGCTCGGGCTGGCGGTGGGGATCGGCCTGCTGACGGGGCGTGAAGTCTTCAAGGAGACGCCGATGGCGGCGCTGCGAGACGTGTGACGGCGATTGAGGATTTGGATCGCGGATTTCGATCGAGGATGTCGATCCAGGATCACGATTGGCGATGACGCGGCGCGATGCGCGGGATCATCGCTGATCGATATCCGGAATCGGTCTCCTGAATCGAAATCCGCGATCCAAATCGCAAATCCGCTTTCAGTTGACCCGCACGATCGCGATCCTGAGTTGCGCGGGTGGCTCTCCCCCTCCGGTTGACCGCACGTCGATCAGCTGCGGCGCCGACTGTGACCCGCTCAGGAGCCAGGTGGCGAACGACGCCGCGTTCAGGAAGCTCACCGTCTCGCTGAAGGCGCCGAACGACACCGCGCGCGGCACGAGCGGGAACGCCAGCGGATAGAAGTTCTGCACGTTGGCCGGATTCTGGCAGGGCCCGAAGTCCACGCAGAGGCCGCGGAATTCGTCGCGGAGGTTCCAGCTCGGGAACCGCAGGCGCGTGTTGGCGAACGTGACGCCCGGGTAGTCGTCGGTAAAGAGCGTCAGCGCCCATTCGCCGAACATCTCTTCCCACGCCTTGCCCGTGCGCGCCTCGAGGTTGGGTACGCCCGACTGGCCGGCCTGCACCAGCTGCAACAGGAACGCCGCCTCGCTGGTGGCGTAGTGATCGACCATCCAGCGCACCAGGGACCACGACGTGGCATAAAACGTGGCGTCGGTGGCGGCAACGCGTCCGATCACCGTGTACGGTTCGGGCGACTGCAGGTACTGGTAGAGCGCGTCAAAGTGCCGCAGCATCAGCACCGGGCGGCCGGCGCACTGCGGCGCCGAGGCCGATGCCGGGCGCACGTCGCAGTACACCGAGTTCTGGTAGTCGACATTCCCTTTCCACGCCGTGCCGTAGATGCTGCGCGCGAACTGCTCTTCGGCGTGCCGCGCGGTGCCTTCCTCGAGCCAGAGCTCCTCGAACTCGGCGTTGCGCGCAAAGCGCTCGCCGAACGACGTGATGTGCTTGGCCTCGTGGATGATGGTCGAGCGGATGCTGCGCATCCACCCTGCCCGTGTGCCGGAGGCGATGCCACCGGCGGCGTTGGTGGGCATGATGGCGTAGAAGTACTCGCCGACGTTGCTGCTGGGCGCCTGCGCCGTCGGGAAGAAGTCGCAGCTCACCACGAAGCCGGCCACCGCACCGCCCGCCATCGCGTTGATGCGCGGCGAGAAGAGCATCACGATCTTGCCCGTGCGGCTGAGCTGCTGGTCCATGGCCAGCGGGTTGCCGAAGTTCGCCGTCAGGATGGGCCACATGACCGTGTCGAATTCCTGCCCGACCACGGCGTACAACGAGTCGAGCTGCCCCTTGAGCGTCGGTTGCCCGTTGAGCACGGTCGTGGTGTCCTCGACGATCACCGCGTGCTGCCCCACCCACGCCGTCCGCACGCCGATGGGGATGTTCGCCGTGCAGAAGTTCTGGGCATCGAGGTTCGGGATCTTCAGCGGCGTGATGGTGCCCACCTGCGTGACCTGATGCGCCGGGGCGAAGGTCGACGGCGTTGCCGCCTCGGACTGCGCACGAAGCCGCCGCCACGCTGCCACGGGAGAACCGGCCGCGCGGGCAAAGGCCGCGGAGCGCTCCATCACCGACGCGTGCGCGTCATCCGCGTGCCGTGCCTCGCGCTGCGCGGCCCCCAGCGCCAGGACGCGCTCGAACTGCGGCGACCCGATGGCGGGATATGTGGGCGCGGCGCGGCGCGGCACTCGCGAAACGGCGGCCGGCGCGGGCGCCTCCAGACCGCCAGGCCCGGCGTCCACGGCGCCAACCACGGCAGGCCGCGCCGGTAAACCGCGCAGCGTGAACGTTGCTTCCTTGCCCGCGATGACTCGCGCGGGGTTGTACACGGTCACCAGGTACGAGCCGCCATTGCCGGAGAGCTCATTGCAGCGCACCTCGCTGGCATTGGTGACCACCACCGACTGCCCGACCGCGAGCGTGCGCTGGTTGGCCACGCGCAGCGATGCCGTGGCGACGCCGATCTCATTGTTTGCATTCACCTGGATGAATGCCGGCCGCTCTGGCTCGCAGGCCCAACCGCCCGCGGGCAATGTGATGTTGAGCTGGGTGGTGGTCGCCGCCGTGATCGTCGCCGGAATTCCCTCGACCAGCACGGCGTTGCCGCTCACCGAGGACGCGAAGTTGCTGCCCGTGATCACCGCCGCGCCGCCCGCCACAAGCGGTGTCACGGCGGTGATCCTGGGCGAGGTCAACGACCCGGTCGCCGTTACGCGAACGCGCACGGAGGCCGAGATGCCGTCGGTGTTGCCCGACACTACGGCGGTGCCCGCGGCCAACGCCGTCACGACGCCCAGCTGGGTCACCGACGCCACCTTGGGCGCATCAACGCTGAAGAAGAGCGTCGGGTTCGGGATCGCCAGCCCCGCCGAATCCTTGGCCACGGGGACGAGGGTGACTGCGCCGCCAGGCAGGGTGAGCACGGCCGAGTCGCGGTCGAAGCGGAGGGAGGCGACCACCGGGTTCTTCACCTGGATTACCAGGTCGGCCGTCTTGCCTCCGGCGGTGCCGCGCACAGTGCCCTGGCCAGCTTGCAGGCCGGTCACGACGCCGCTGCCGCTCACGCTGAGGATGGCGGGAGTCACCGACAACCACGTGACGCTCGCGCCCGGAATGACATTGCCGTCGTTGTCAACGGCGGTGGCCGTCACCACGGAGGTGGCGCCGACCGTGATTAACACGGACGTCGCGGACAGCGCGAGTTCCTTGACGGGCGACGGCCCCGGGCCATCCTTGCCGCCGCAGGCCACCACCGTCAGAAGTCCCATCGCCAGCCAGCGCCGCATCAGGCCCAGACA
>CAYHCW010000157.1:0-6750 GCA_964355025.1 uncultured Gemmatimonas sp.
GCATCGGCATTTCGCAGTTCGTGTCGGTCGGCAACAAGCCGGACGTCAGCGGCAATGACCTGCTCGCGCGCTGGGAACACGATCCGGCGGTGAAGGTCATCCTTATGTACGTGGAGAGCTTCGGCAATCCGCGCCGATTTCTCGCACTCGCATCGCGCATCACGAAGACCAAGCCCATCATCGTGGTGAAGGCGGGGCGCTCGCGCGCCGGCGCGCGCGCGGCGGCGTCGCATACGGGCGCACTGGCCGCGAGCGACCTGGCGGTCGAGGCGCTGCTGACGCAGGCGGGCGTCCTGCGCGCCGCGTCGGTGGAGGAGCTCTTCGACATGGCGATGGGCTTTGGCGTCGGCGTGCTGCCCCGCTCGCGCCGCACGGCGGTACTGACCAACGCCGGGGGACCTGGCATCCTCGCGGCCGACGCGATGGAGACGCAGGGGCTGCAGCTCGTGGACCTGAGTCCGGCGACCGTGGCGGCCTTGCGGCCGTTGTTCCCCGCGGAGGCGTCCATCCGAAATCCGCTGGACATGATCGCGTCGGCGACACCGGCGGGGTACAAGGCCGCGCTCACGGCGTTTCTCGCCGATCCGGCCATCGATGCGGTGGTCCCGATCTTCGTGCCGCCCTTCGGGGTTCGTCAGGAGGACGTGGCCGAAGCAATTGTCAGCGCCGCGCAGACGGCGCCCGGGAAGCCGATGCTTGCCGTCCTCATGGGGCGGAAAGGGCTCCCGCAGGGACGCGCCGAACTGCACGCCGCCGGCATCCCGGCGTACATCTTTCCGGAATCGGCGGCCCGCGCGCTCAGCGCGCTCAACCGCCAGCGCGAGTGGGCGGAGCGCCCGGCGGCGGCCATCGTGCGCCGCGACGTCGACCAGGCGGCCGCTGCGCGCATTCTCGAAGCCGCGTCGCAGGAGCGGCGCGAGCAGCTGACCCTGCTGGAGGCATTCGCCTTGCTCGGCGCCTACGGCATTCCGTGCGCCCCCGCGCGACACGCCACCGACGCGGACGAGTTGCTGCAGGCGGGAGCGGCCGTGGGCTATCCGCTGGCGATGAAGCTGGTGTCACCCGATATCACGCACAAAACGGACGTCGGCGGCGTGCGGCTGGGTCTGTCGACACCCGACGCCCTGCGGCTCGCCTACGACGCGATGCTGCGGGACGTCGGGCAGAAGGCGCCCGACGCGCGCGTCGAGGGCGTGCTCCTGCAGCACATGGTCGCGGGCGGACGCGAGACGATTGCCGGCATCGCCCGCGATCCGGGCTTCGGATCGCTCCTGATGTTCGGCCTGGGCGGGATCTTCGTCGAGGCGCTGCAGGACGTGCTCTTTCGCATCGCGCCGATTGACGAGACGCAGGCGCTCGACATGCTGCACGGCGTGCGCGGCGTCGCGGTGCTGCGGGGCACGCGCGGTGCGGCGCCCGCCGATGAGGGCGCGCTCGTCGAGGCGCTCTGCCGGCTCGGACAGCTCGCGGCCGACTTCCCGCAGATTGCCGAACTCGACATCAACCCCCTGCTCGCCCTCGACCGCGGCGTGATTGCCGTGGACGCTCGCGTGCGCGTGGCGTTCGACTGACGACACGCGTCATCCGAACGCCACGCAACAACTGACCGGGCGCGCCGGCGCCTGGCACTCAGCGCGCGAAGAACTCCCGCACGATCCGGTCAGACTGCGCATCGTCGAGCTGCGCCAGCTCGCCGCGATACAGCGCATCGTCGATCGACGCGCCCTCCGGCGCGTCCTTCGACATGTCCTTCATCACGCCGCGGAAGCGGTCGATGTCGTCCTGGAACAGCGCCACCGCCGACTTGCCGATCCTCAGCTGCGGCACGTCGACGTCGAGGTTGTCGGCGTCGATCACGCAGATCCAGTTCTTCTGGTACGGGGTCATTTCGAGCGCCTCGCAATCCTCGCCCAGCGTCGCGTTGTTCTTCACCACCCGCCCGCTCACCGGCGCGTTGAACTGCACGCGGCGGTGCTTCTGCCGCACGCCAAACAGCGGCTGCCCGGCCTTGACCGTCATCCCGACGCTCGGAAATTCGATGGCGTCGATGGGGCCGAGCAGCTTCTTGGCGAAATCATCGATGCCCACCTTTACCGACCCGTCCTGGGACATGTTCGCCCAGCAGTGTCCGGCGGCGATCATCGCCCCGCCGGGAATGGAGAACTCCCCCTTCCGCACGCGGTCGGCCTCGGGAAGGTGCGTGATGTGCACGCTCGGCTTCAGCAGCTTCTGGATGCGGTCCTGCCGCCGGAAGAGCGCCTTCTTGACGAAGGCCAGCAGCTCGTCCTCGGTGAAGGGCTTCTGCACGTAATCCATGGCGCCGTATTTCATGCACTCCACCGCCGTCTCGACCGTCGCGAAGCCGGTGATGATCACCACATCGATGTCCGGACGCATGTGCTTGACGGCCTTCACCACCTCGAGACCGTCCATCGTGGGCATCTTGAGGTCGGTGAACACGAAGTCGTAGTGGTGCGCCTGGATGAGCCCCAGCGCCTCCTGGCCGGTCTCCACCGTGTCCACGGAGTACCCGTCGAGCACCAGGATCTTCCGGAAGCTGTCGAGGATCACCGCTTCGTCGTCGACGCAGAGGATGCGCGCCACCGGTTCCTTCACTTCGGCGCGCTTCAGCGACTTCGCCTCGCGTGAGACATCGAGCGTGAGGCTGACGGCCAGCGCCGCCTCGCGCGCGCGCTGCGTGTCCTTCTCGCGAATTCGCTGCGTGATCGCGCGCACGGCCAGGTCGGCCAGCACAAACAGCACGACCGACGCAAACAGGAACAGGATTACCATGACATATCTCCTTCACGTAGAGGACGCTTCACACTCGGTCCGAACTGCACGAGGTCAGGTGCAGCAGGTCGTACTGCAGCTCCGAGGGGAGCACCCGATACAGCCAGCCCTCGAAGTAGGGATCACGCTCCATCACCGTCGGCCCTGCCGCCACGCCGCTGTTGACCTCGACGATCCGACCACTCACGGGACACGGGACGCCGTGGTCGAGGCCGTCCCCGGACGAGATGGTCGCACAGGCGCTGCCCTGCACCACCTCTTCCCCGATCGCGGCCAGCGTCACCCGCGCGACGGTGTCGATCATCTTGACGAACAGGTCGCTGACGCCGACCAGGACCGTGCCCGGGTCCTCCAGCGCCACCCAGCTCGCGTAGCCGAGGCGATAGTACTTCGCCGGGCAGGGCACGTACGCGAGCGTCACGGGCCGCGAGGTCGTGTTCGCCGCCGTCGCCGCGTCCTGCAGCCGCGCGAAGCTCAGCCCACGCCGTACCGCGGCGAGCAGCTCATCCGCGGTGAAGGGCTTGGGAACGAAGTCGATGGCGCCCGAGTGCAATGCCTTGACGGCGTTCTCCATCGTGGACATGCCCGTCGTCAGGATCACCGGCGTGCCAATGCGCCGCCGCCTCAGCTCGATGAGAAAGGCGAATCCGTCGATGTCGGCCATCATCACGTCGCTGATGATGAGCCGGTATCCCGCGCGCGCGAGGAGCGACAGCGCGGCCTCGGCGCTCGCCGCCACATCCACCGAGAGCCCCTCGGCGCGGCACACGCGCTCGACGGCGCGGGTGATCACCGCCTCGTCATCGACCACCAGGATGTCGTGGATGGTCTTCATGGGTCCACCGGGATGTGGATGATGAACGTCGTCCCGGCGCCCACTTCGCTTTCCACCACGATGGTCCCGTTGTGGTTGTCGATGATCCCCCAGATGACGGCCAGTCCGAGGCCGGTTCCCTTCTGGCCCTTGGTCGAGTAGAAGGGCTCGAAGATGCGCAGCAGCTCGTCGACGGGAATGCCGCAGCCCGTGTCGCGCACGCGGATCTCGACGAACTCCCGCACACCCGTCTCGTCGAGCGCCGCCCAGCGCTGCCAGGCACACAATCGGCTGGTGCACCCCTCGACCATCCCTCGGCCGGGCACCTCGAACGCAAAGACCGCCGAGCCGCACTCGGGACATGCCGTGCCGCCGACGAGCAGCGACGTGGAGCACTCCGGGCACATCACCTGCGTGGCCGTCGTGACTTCGGGCGCAATGCCGAACTGGTGCCGCGCCTGCCCGTACATCGGATCGCGGTAGATGAACCCTTCGCTCCCGCCGGAGCTGGCCTTGATGCGCACCGACGGCTTGCCATCGATGCGGACCTCGGCATTGATCAGGCTGTGCCGCTTGGGACACTGCGCCTTCTTGATCTGCGTGATGCCCACCGGCGACAGCTCGAGGCGCGACGTTGACACCGTGATGGTGCCCCCGCCGGCGTCCGGCCCGATGGCGTCGGCGGCGTTGACGAACAGGTTGATGAACACCTGCTGCATCTGGTTCGCATCGACCGTGACGGCCGGCACGTCGGCGCCGAGGGCCTTCTCGAGCTTCACGTGGTTGAGCGACAGCTGGTTGGCGGCGACGAGGGCGGCCCGTTCGACGATGTCATTCACGTCGGCGGGGCTCTTCTTCGGCACCGACTGGCGCGCGAAGTCGAGCAGGCTCTTGACGATCTCGCGGCACCGGATCGTCTCGCGGACGATCACCTGGAGGTCCTCCTGCACCTCAGGCTGGTCCTTGGTCCGCTTCAGCAGGAAGCTGCTGTACGTGAGCACGCCGGTGAGGGGATTGTTGATCTCGTGCGCGACGCCGGCGGCGAGGCGCCCCAGCGACGCCAGCTTGTCCGACTGGAACAGCTGCAGGCGCGCCTCACTCAGCTTGCGCGTCATGTTGTTGAAGGACCGGGCCAGCAGCCCGAGTTCGTCGTCCCGGGTTTCGGGAATCACAAAGTTCAGGTCCCCACCGGCGACGTGGCGCGTCGCCGCCACGAGCGCGCGCACCGGCATGGCCACCCAGCGGGTGACCAGCAGGCCGATGATCAGGCTGAGCGCGACGATCGCGACGACGGCGAAGATGATCACCTCGACCCGCCCGCGGCGGATGTCCTTGTCCACTTCCGCCAGCGGAAGCGTCACGTCGAGCACGCCGAGCACCACCTGGGACCGGGGGTGGGCATGGCACGCCGCCTCGGCACAGGAGCGGGTGTTGTAGATGGGGTTGATGATCCCGAGCGTCCGCGCGGAGTCCGGGTGCACGCGGAAGACCCGCGTGCGGTCCTTCATCTCGAGGCGTTCGATGGGCTGGCCGGCCGAGTGGCACATGTAGCAGCTCTCGGCGTTCTTGTCGACCATCTTGCCGATCTCGGTCGTGTCAGACGAGTAGATGACCTCGCCGCCCTTGTTCATGATGCGGATGCGCTGGATGCTCGACTGGTTCCCCATCCGCTTGATGGTCTCGTGAATCCGCTCCCGCTGGTTCAGGAGCATGTCGTACTCGGTGCTCGACTTGACGGCCTCGCTGAGCTGGTTCGCGTGCCGCTCGACCTCCGCCAGGAGGTTGCGGTTGTCGGAACGGCTGTTGAAGTAGGCGAAAATGCTGATCGTCACCAGCGCGATCACGCCTACTGCCACCGTCAGCTTGAAGCCGAGCTTCTGGAACATGGGGTTCCGCTACCTTCTCGTGGCGGACGGGGCCACCTGCTTTCCCGGCTTCTGCGCCGGCCACGTCTTGTCGGTGTGGCAACTCGTGCAGGTGGGCGGCGCCCGGAAGGCCTTGTCCTCGTGACAGCCCACGCAGTCAGTGCCGGCGTGCTGGTCGTCCAGCGCGAGCCCCGTCCTGGCGTGGTCGAACTTCGTCTGCCATCCCTTGTGGCAGCTTTCGCAGTCGGCGGCCACCCGCGCGTACGCGCCGCTTGCCGTGTGGCACTGCTTGCACGCGAGCGGGGCATGGAACCGGTTGAGGGCAAACCCGGTGCGCCGTCCATGGTCGAAGCCGATGGTGGGCGTCGGCATCCCCTTGTGGCACGTCGCGCAGGCATCGCGGGCGTGGCACGTCGCGCAGCGCGCGTGCGCCTGCTCGTCGGTGAGCCCGGCGGCGGTCTTCACCGTCAGCACGGCGTTGTCGGCCCCGGCGCGCTTGCTGTCATGGCAGGCGCGACACGCCTGCTGCTGGTGGCACTCGGCACAGGCCAGCGCAAATCGCTGCGTATGGTCGGCGTGGAAGAAGGTGACCGACTTGCCTTCCTTGGCGCCGGTTTCGTAGACGATCCGCTGCGGCGCCGTCACCACGGACTTCTTGCGGGACGCGGACGCCTTCACCGCGGCGCCCGTCGTCGCCGTTGCCGCACCCTTGGTGGCGTGACAGCTGCTGCACGCGCCCGTGGGATTCCAGTCGAGATGGCAATCGAGGCACTGCCGGTGCATGGCGGCCTTGAGGTCGGGCTTGCTGAGATCCTCGCGGGCACGCGACACCGCGTGGCAGTTCTTGCACTTCTGGATGGGGCGCGCCTGGTCGTAGTGGTGGCACCCGTTGCAGCCCTTGCCCGTCTCGGCCATGTGCGCGTGAGCGCGGTGCGCGAAGTTGACCGGACCGTATCGCGCGCCGGCCTTGCCGAGCGTCATGGCCAGCGGCGCTTCGTCGATGGGGTGATAGCCCGTCACCTTGAGGCGCGGGCAGGCCAGCAGCGCCGGGGCGTTCTTGCTGGGCGTGGCCGCCGTGTGGCAGGCTCGGCAGTCCAGCGCGGCGGCGGTGGGCCGCGCCTGGGTGCGCATCACCGTGCGCGACTGGGCCGACGCGCTGGCGCTGACCACGCTGAACAGGGCAAGCAGGGCGATGGGTCTCATGGCATTACCCCCGCACGGAGTACTTGGACTTCGGCGACAGCGCCCTGTCGGGCAGGCTGATCACCGGGAAGATGA
>CAYHCW010000158.1:0-1233 GCA_964355025.1 uncultured Gemmatimonas sp.
CTCGTCACGGCCGTCGCCTTCTTTCCCACCCTGCGCAACGGCTGGGTGACGTGGGACGACGACAAGAACTTCCTTGAGAACCCGTACTTCCGCGGGCTCGGAGCCGAGCAGCTCAGGTGGATGTGGAGCACCTTCCACCTCGGGCACTATGTGCCGTTGTCGTGGACGTCGCTCGGGTTCGACTACGCGATCTGGGGGATGGAGCCCGCCGGCTACCATGCCACCAGCCTCGCGCTGCACGTGCTGAACTCCTTGCTGCTCTACCTCATCGCCCATCGGCTGATTGCCGCGGCGCGCGGCGTTGACGACGACACAACCACTTGGGGAGCATCCGTTGCGGCTCTTCTTTGGGCGGTGCACCCGTTGCGCGTGGAATCGGTCGGCTGGATCACGGAACGGCGCGACGTGCTCTCGGGCGCGTTCTTCTTCGGCGCACTGCTCGCGTACCTCCGTTCGGGCACGCTGCCTGGGCGGGCGAAGGCATGGTACTGGACCGCGGCCCTCGCCTTCGTCGCCGCACTGCTCTCCAAGGCGACGGCAGTCACGCTGCCTGCGGTCCTGGTCGTGCTGAACGTCTATCCGCTCCGGCGCATCGGCGGTGCGGCCGGCTGGTGGAATGATGCGGCTCGGCGCGTCTACGCCGAGCTCGTCCCGTTCGCCGTGCTGTCTGCGGTGTTCAGCGCGCTGACGTTCATCGCACTGCAACCGGTCGACCAACTCGATGTTGCCGGCAAGGTCGCCGTCTCGGCCTACAGCTTGTGCCTCTACCTGGTCAAGACCGTCGCCCCGGTGGGACTCTCGCCGCTGTACGAGATGCCGTTCGAGGTCTCGCTCGGGAGCCCGCGGTTTGCGGTGAGCGTCGTGGCCGTGGTGCTCAGCGCTTTCGCGCTCTGGAGATTCGCGCGACGCACGCCAGCGCTTGCCGCCGCAGCCGCCGCGTTTGTCGTGATGCTCCTGCCGTTGCTCGGCGTGCACCAGAACGGCCCACAGATTGCGGCCGACCGATACACGTACGACGCGTCGGCCGCGCTGGCCGTGCTCGCGGCGTCGGCCCTGTTCGCCATTCCTCGCCTCCCCGCGGTCGCGGCGCGCAGTGTGGCCGCCGGGATCGTGCTGCTGCTGGCCACGCTCACATGGCGGCAGCTCGCCGTCTGGCGTGACGGCGAGTCGCTCTGGTCGCAGGTGCTGCGCGTCGAGCCGCGCTCCTCGCTCGGCAACAACAACTTCGGCAAC
>CAYHCW010000158.1:1333-6712 GCA_964355025.1 uncultured Gemmatimonas sp.
CCCCTTCGTCGAGCAGCGCATGTAGTCCTGCCGGAACGCGATCGGCTTGGCCGCCGCCTCGACCGTGATCGACAGCGATGAGGCGGATTCGGCCGGGTGCACCTGGGCGAGGACGGTCAGGAGCACTTCGTACGAATCGGCGTTCGGCCCGATCTGCGTCTCACCGCAGTCCAGGTAGCGGCTCAGCGGAGTGCGGCCGAGTTGCACGCGCAGCTTGAAGTTCTCGACGCCGATGACGTGCCGCGTTGCATCGATCACGCGGCCCTTGATGCCGAGGGAATCCAGCGCCGCTGGCAATACCGCCCACACCTCGTTCGCGGTGAACGCCAGCTTGGCCACATTGGCGCGCGTCGAGGAAACCACGGTCAGCTTGCCGGCCACTCCGGGCACCTGAATCGTGCGCTGGCTCGACGCACCCGTCTCCGGAACAGGGCTGGACGACGCACAGGCGCCGACGCCGAGCACGAGCGACAACAGGTTCTTGCGCATTGGAGTCCTCACTCTCGAGTGCCACCGGCGATGGGTCCAGCGAGCGACCACGCCGCCTGATGGATGTCACCTAAGGTACTTCCTCGGAGCCCATGCCGCCTCTCGCCCGGGTGCGGCCCGCCGCCGGGGCGCGGCCGGCATATTCAGGTAGATTCCAGCGTCGATTCCAGGTGCCCGTCTTCCCCGAGGCCACGTGCTGTCCGTCGTCCCACGCATCGCGCACTCCACGCTGCTCATCGCTGTCAGCGGTCTCCTCGCCGCCTGCGGCCCGCGTCCCACCCCGCCGTGGCACCAGGAGGCGAACTTCCGCTGGCGCGACCTCGACGTCTCGGGCCGCACCGTCGGATTCACCACGCTGCAGGGTGGACGCACCGGGATCCGCTTCGAGAATGCCGTCAGTGATCAGTCGCTCCTCGGCAATCGCGTACTCGGCCAGGGCGCCGGCGTCGCGCTCGGCGACGTGGACGGCGACGGGCTCGTCGACGTCTTCCTCGCCCGCACCGAGGGCTGCAGCGCGCTCTATCGCAACTTGGGTGACTGGCGCTTCGAGGAGGTCGCCAAGGCGGCCGGCGTCGCCGCGTGCGCTCGTCACGCCACCGGCGCGGCGTTCGCCGACGTGGACGGCGACGGCACGCTCGATCTCGTGTTGCTCGCCACCACCGGCCCCAACGTGATTTTCCTGAACGACGGCAAGGGCCACTTTACCGAGCGACAGGACCTCGGCCTCGACACCACGGGCCGCGGCGGCACCACGCTGACCCTCGCCGATATCGACGGCAGCGGACGCCTCGCGATGTTCGTGGCCAACTACAAAGCGTACGCGGTGGAAGACACGATTCCGCCGCAGGACCGCCTCTTCGACCAGATGGTGCGCAAGGTCGGCCCCGACCGCTATGAGGTCGTGCCGAATCACCGCAACGACTACAAGGTCGTGATGCGCCCCGACATGGGCGGACTGCGCCTCACGCAGCGAGCGGAGCCGAACGAACTGTACCTGAATGACGGGCACGGCCGCTTCTCGCCCGTGCCGCTCGCGTCGGCGAGGTTCCGCGACGTGTCAGGCGCTCCCCTGCGCGAGGCGCCGGAGTCATTCGCGCTCACGGCGAAGTTCGCCGACCTGAACGGCGATGGCGCCCCCGACCTGTACGTCGCCAACGACTTCGAGGACACCGACGAACTCTGGTTCAACGACGGGCGCGGGAACTTCAGGCGGGCCGGCTGGGCCTCCCAACGCCAGTTGAGCAACGCCGACATGGGCGTCGACGTCGCCGACATCAACGGCGACGGCAAGCCCGACCTCTTCTGCGTCGACATGCTGGCCAACGACTCGCGGCGCCTGAAGACGCAGATGCCCACCCATTCGCCGTTTCCCAAGAAACCGGGGGATCTCGCGCTTCAACTGCAGCAACAGCGCAACACCTTGTTCCTCAATCGCGGCGACGGCACGTTCGCCGAGATTGGGCAATTCGCCGGCGTGACCGCAAGCGGATGGTCGTGGACGACGATGTTCCTTGACGTGGACCTCGACGGCAGGCCCGACATCCTCGCCGGGAGCGGGCACCTGTGGGACATCATGGACGCCGACGTCCAGGAGCGCGCGTCCAAGGTGCGCGACGACCCCGAGTGGCGGCGGCTCCGTTGGCAGTTCCCGCCGCTCAAGCTCCGCAACGTCGCCTGGCGCAACCGCGGCGACCTGACGTTCGAGGATGCGGGCACGGCGTGGCGCTTCGGCCTCGAGGAGGGCATCTCGCACGCGATGGCCGCTGCCGACCTCGACGGTGACGGCGACCTGGACGTGGTGGTGAACCGACTGGGGGCCCCAGCGCTCGTGCTTCGCAACGATGCCCCGGCCAAGCGCGTCGCCATTCGCCTCTCGGCCGACGCGCCGAACACTCGCGCGGTCGGTGCATCACTCACGCTGCGCGCCGGCTCCCTGCCGTTGCAGTCGCGCGAGATCACCGCCGGCGGGCTCTATCTGTCGCACAGCGACTATCTGGCGTCGTTCGCCATGGGCACGGCAGACAGTGCCGCGCTCGACATCACCTGGCGCGACGGGCGGCATACGGCGATGACGGTGCGGGCCAACCGCCTGTACGAAGTCACCAGCGCGACCGCCGGTGCCGCCGCACTTGCAACGGCAACGGCCGCCGAACGAGCTGCGGCGGCCGAAGTGGCGCCACCGCTCTTCGAGGATGCTTCAGCGCAGCTCGGCGGCCACACACACGCCGAGAACGTGTTCGACGACTGGGGCCGCCAGTTCCTGTTGCCGGCCGGCCTGTCGCAGCTCGGGCCTGGTGTTGCCTGGTTTGACCTCGATCGCGACGGCGATGAGGACCTCATCGTCGGCAGCGGCAAGGGCGGACGCCTCGCGGTCTTCCGCAACGAGAAAGGGCGGCTCGCTCCGGTACGCAGCACGCTGCCGGTCGCACAGGCCGACCTCACCGGTGTGCTCGGGCTCGCCGGCCCGACCGGTGTGCGGCTCCTGGCCGGCATCTCGATCTGGGAGGCGCGGACGGATTCCGAAATGGTCAGCCAGCCGTCGGTCGTCGGATACGACGTCACCAGGGGCGTTGTCGCGCCCAGGCAGATACCGCTGGTCGGCTCGCACGCCGCGGCGACCGGGCCGATCGCCCTCGGCGACTACGACGGCGATGGGTGGCCCGACCTGTTCGTCGGATCGCGGGCTGTTCCCCTCGCGTATCCCACGGCAGCGGCGTCAGGCTTGTTCCGGAATGTTGGCGGCCAATTTGTGCTCGACGCCGCGAACTCCGAACTGTTGCGCAACGCGGGCATGGTCTCGGCAGCCACGTTCGGCGACGTGAACGGCGACGGCCACGCCGATCTCCTCCTCGCGCGCGAGTGGGACTCCATCCTGCTGCTGCTCAATGATGGACATGGCCGGTTTCATGCGGCACCCGGCTCTGTGGGCCTCTCCCGGTGGACGGGCCGCTGGAACGGCATCGCGGTCGGCGATCTCGATGCCGACGGCCGGCTGGATATCGTGGCCACCAACTGGGGCCGCAACACCAACCTGCAGGCCGACAGCGCCAATCCACTCATTCTTGCGCACGGCCGAGTCGGCGCACGCGGCGAAGAGGAAATGCTGCTCGCTCGTGTTGATCCGCGCCTCCGCGCGTTGGCCCCGCTCGACGGCTTCGCGCGCGTGCGCTTGGCCATCCCGGAAATCGCCTCACGCCTGCCCACCTTCGCCGCCTTTGCCGATGCCACGCTCGACCAGGTGCTAGGCCCGAACGCGGTGAACATCACTCGCATATCGGTGACCACGCTCGACCACATGCTCTTCCTGAACCGTGGCGACCATTTTGCGGCGGTGCCACTCCCGGCCGAGGCGCAGCTGGCGCCGTCGTTCCACGCCGGCATCGCCGACCTCGACGGCGACGGGTTCGAGGATCTCTTTGTCGGCCAGAACTTCTCGCAGACCCCGGTGGGCGTGCCGCGCTTCGACGGCGGACGTGGCCTGCTGTTGCTCGGCAACGGCCAGGGCGCGCTGCGGCCAGTGGATGGCGCGCGCTCCGGGATTGTCGTCTACGGCGACCAGCGGGGCGCCGCGTTCGCCGATTACGACGGGGATGGCCGGCTCGACCTCGCCGTCTCTCAGAACGGCGCGGCCACGAGGCTGTTCCGCAACGCGGGCGCCAGGCCTGGGCTGCGCGTGCGCATCGCCGGGCCAGCATCGAACCCCGACGGCCTTGGCGTGCAGCTGCGCGTGGTCTACGGCGACCGGATGGGTCCGGTGCGCGAGGTGCAGGCCGGCGCCGGGTACTGGTCGCAGAATGGCGCCATTCAGGTGCTGGGGCTCTCCGGCGTCCCGACGGCGGTGTGGGCCAGCTGGCCAACGGGGACGGTCACCAAGGTGACCGTCCCCGCCGGAGCTCGTGAGGTGACCGTCAGGCCCGCCCCCTGATCCTCAACTGCCCAACGGCGGCCGCCCTCGTCCGCCACCCGGGGGACCGCCGCCCGGGGGACCGCCGCCCGCGCGACCCATCTTTTCGCGGATCATCTCGGTCCCCTCCTTGGCCTGCTTGTCCAGCAACCCCTGCGCCGTGGCCTGCTGCGCGGCGTCGAGCAGCGCCATGGCCGAAGGCACCGACGCGTCGTAGTTGACCAGGATGGACCTGATCAGTGGGCCGAGTGCTTCGCGTCCGATTGCCATGCGCACCATTTCCTCGTCCGTCGCATTCTGGCGCGGCCGCATCACGATGCGGAGCGAATCGAACTTGGCCAACAGCGGTTCGTTCGCCTGATCGACCTTGACGTCGAGCGCCTTGAGTCCGGCCTGCTGTTCGTCCGTGAGCTTCAGGCTCTTCCGCTTGTCGAGCAGCAGCTTCACCGGGCTGAGGTCCTCAAGATCCCCGACCTTCAGCTTCATCGGCGGCGGGGCATCGCGGTCCAGCGCGCTGCGCGCGCGCTTGGCGTCGGCTTCTCCGGTCCTGGAACCGAGTCCGGAGCGGCCCATCTGGGCGCCGGCGATCGCCGGCAGCACGATGATTGCGACGAGCGCGTGACGAATCTGCATGATGTCGTGCTCCTCAGTGGATTCCAGTTCGCGATCACGGGGTAAATCGTTCCGGTCGCCTACGGCTCGGTCACCTCGATCAACTTTCCCGCCGCCAGCGGTCCGGCAACCGTCTGCACCTTCCCCGAGGGCCAGCGGACCTCGAGGTGATCGGCGTGGTCGGCCTTGCCCAGTCCAAAGTAGAGGGGCAGATCGCTCTGCGACAGGTACCCCGACTTGCCGTCCATCACCTTCAGCACACGACGCTGGTCGGCCAGCACGAGGGTCACCTCCGCCCCCAGGCCCTGGCGGTTAGCACGGGTGCCGTGCAGCCGAACGCTCACCGCGTGGTGCTGCGCGCGCCGCGCGAGGTC
>CAYHCW010000159.1:0-6677 GCA_964355025.1 uncultured Gemmatimonas sp.
GAGACTGACAGTTCCACACTTTGTATCCGGATACTATTGACAGGTATATAAACACGGGTAATATTACGAGTACCCACATCTATATGGTTATCCGATGCCCGACCTCACCCACACCTATACCGCCTTCGTTGGCACCACGCGCCTGGTGTCGGGGCCGCTCGCCCAGGTGGCGGTCGCGGTCAGGAACGCGGAGTCTGATTCGCTCGCTCGGCCGGTGCTGATCTTCAGCGACCTCACGGGCAAGGCCATCGACATCGACACCCGTGGTTCCGACGAGGCAATCATCGACCGTTACTCGCCGCCTCCGGTTGCGCCGCGCGGCCGCGGCCGGCCACGGCTGGGCGTCGTTGCCCGCGAGGTCACGCTGCTGCCGCGTCACTGGGACTGGCTGAACGCGCAGCCGGGCGGCGCCTCGGTGACGTTGCGCAAGCTGGTGGATGACGCGCGGCGCGCCGGCGGCGACAAGCACCTGGTGAAGCGGGCGCACGAAGCGGCGTACACCTTCATGCACGCACTGGCCGGGAACCTGCGCAACTACGAAGAAGCCACACGCGCGCTCTTCGCCAACGACCGTGCGCGGCTGGAAATGCTTATGGCCGAATGGCCGCGCGACGTGCGCGAACACGCCGTGGCGCTCGCGTTCACGCTGGCCGGGACTTCCGAATGAGCGACGCCATGGCGGTGGTGGCCGACTACCTGCACCACGTGTGGACCGACGGCGAGGTGGACGCGTGCGATCGCTTCCTCACGCCGAGGTACACCATCCATCACGATCCGGGCGATCCGTGGGACGGCAAGACGCTCACGCTCGCCGAGTTCAAGGAGCGCGTGCGCGTGTCGCGGGCGCCGTTTCCCGACCAGGCGTTCCACGCGGAGATGATGCTCGAGGATCCCAACCGGGTGGCGGTTGCGTGGCGCTGGACGGCGACCTTCCTCGCCGACCTGCCGCCGTTCAAGGCGACGGGGAAGCCGGTGAGCATGACGGGGATCACCATCTATTACATGGTGAATGATCGCATTGCCGGCCACTGGCAGGTGGCGGACCGGCTGACGTTGTTGCGGCAGCTGAAGTGACAGATCGCTCCCTCACCCTTCTCAACACGGTTTTCGGCTATCCCGCGTTTCGCGGGCACCAGGCCGAGGTGATTGCGCACGTCGCCAACGGCGGCGACGCGCTGGTGCTCACGCCCACGGGGAGCGGCAAGTCGCTCTGCTACCAGATACCGGCGCTCCTGCGGCCAGGCGTGGCCGTCGTGGTGTCGCCGCTGATCGCGCTGATGCACGACCAGGTGGCGGCGCTTGGCGAGCTGGGCGTGCGCGCGGCCTACCTGAACTCGACGCTCTCGGCGGCTGAGGCCGCGGAGACCGAGCGGCAGGTGCGCAGTGGCGAGCTGGACCTGGTGTACGTGGCCCCTGAGCGGCTGCTCACCGAGCGCTGTCTCTCATTGCTCGAGGCGAGCACGCTCGCGCTCTTTGCCATTGATGAGGCGCACTGCGTGTCGCAGTGGGGGCACGACTTCCGCCCGGAGTACATCCAGCTCTCGGTGCTTCACGAGCGGTTCCCGCAGATCCCGCGCATCGCGCTCACGGCCACCGCCGACGCGCAGACGCGCGCCGAGATCATCGTGCGGCTGCAGCTGGAAGATGCGCGGGTGTTCGTGTCGAGCGCCGACCGGCCGAACATTCGCTATCGCGTGGTGGAGAAAGACACGGCGCGCACGCAGCTGCTGCAGTTCATCCGGGCCGAGCATGCGGGCGACGCGGGCATCGTGTACTGCCTGAGCCGCAAGAAGGTGGAGGAGACGGCGGAGTTCCTGGAGCGCAACGGCATTGCCGCGCTGCCGTACCACGCCGGCATGACGGCCGACAAGCGGCAGAAGCACCAGGCGCGCTTTCAGCGCGAGGACGGCGTGGTGATGGTGGCGACCATCGCGTTTGGGATGGGCATCGACAAGCCAGACGTGCGGTTCGTGGCGCACCTGGATTTGCCGAAGTCGATTGAGGGCTACTACCAGGAGACGGGGCGCGCGGGGCGCGACGGCGAACCAGCCAACGCGTGGATGGCGTACGGCCTGCAGGACGTGGTGCAGCTGCGACGCATGATCGAGGAATCGGAAGGCGGCGAAGACTACCGCAAGGTGCAGCTCACCAAGCTCGACGCGATGCTGGGGTTTTGCGAAACGTCTGACTGCCGGCGCGTGCGGCTGCTCTCGTACTTCGGTGAAGCGAGCGCGCCGTGCAACAACTGCGACACGTGCCTCAATCCCCCCGTCTCGATTGATGGGACGGTCGCGATGCAGCAGCTGCTCTCGTGCATCTACCGCGTGGGGCAGCGCTTTGGCGCCATGCACGTGATGGACGTGCTGCGCGGCGAGAATACCGACAAGGTGCTGCACTGGCGCCATACGGAGCTGAGCACGTTCGGCATTGGCGCCGAGCGATCGGCGCAGGAGTGGCGTGCCATCATCCGGCAGGGTATTGCGCTGGGGTTCATCGTGGTGGACCACGACCAGTACAGCGCGCTCAAGCTGACGGCGGCGGCGCGCGGGGTGCTTACTGGTGGGCAGCGCGTGTCGCTGCGCGAGTGGCGCAAGGCGGAGAAGGTGAAGAAGACACGCGGGCGGGCGTCGGGTGTTGATGATTTGCCGGCCGAGGCGGTGTCGGTGTTTGAGGCGCTGCGCGCCTGGCGTCGCGATGCCGCACTGGAGCATGGCGTGCCGGCGTACGTGATCTTCCACGACGCGACGCTGAAGGAGATTGCGCGCGTGCGGCCCGGGTCGCTGGCGGAGCTTCGGGTGATCGCGGGGGTCGGCGCGAAGAAGCTCGAGGCGTATGGGGCGGAGATCGTGCGGCTGGTCGAGTAGCGGCGGACCGGGCCCGCAGGTCACCGCCGCCTCATGGCATATCGTGCGCTGGCGCGAATCACTTCGAGCGCGTGCCGGTCGTCTGGATTCAACTGGGACGACGTACTTCGCCACACGCTCTCTACCGCGTCCCGGAAATCGGCCCAGCCGTCGGTGAGTCCCAGGACACGGCTGTAGCCCGCGCGCAGCTCGACAGCCGCAGCGTGCGCACCCGCGCGCTCGAGCCGACCAACCATCGCCGTCACCCCAGCCGACAACTCCTCGAGTGTGGCAAGAGGCGCCACGCGCGAGATCCACGGCCAGTGCAGGCTCAACCGGAGCATGCACAGAAGCTAACGTGACCTGTCCGCCCCACGTCACCCGGTCGTTCCAACGGGCCGCACCAGCGGGTCTTGCGGGTCTCGGCCAGGGATCACCAATTGCGAGGGACTGCTCCACAAGGAGGCCGCGATGTCCAGGCTGCTCTTCGTTGTTCACGGCATGGGCGTGCACCAGAAGAACTGGGCGGCGCCGACCATCAAGCACCTGGTCGCGCTGCCCACGACGTACCAGTACTCCTGGTTCACGCAGCACGGAGCGCTCGACACCCACGTTGACATCGTGCCGATCACGTACGACGGGGTCTTCACGCAGTACCTCGATGACTGGAGCAAGTCGAGCACGGCGCTCCAGGCATTTGCCGTGGCGCACGGCGTCGCGCTGCCGCAGTTCTTCACGTGGCTCAGCGGCTCATCCGAGACGGAGAAGAACTTCTTCTGGTCGCACGTGGTCGACGTGCTGATGTACCGCCTGTTCGCGATCGTCACGGCAGAGGTGCGGCTGCGCGTGCGGGAAGCCATGGTCGCGGCGCTGACCCCCCGCATGCTGGGCGGCAACCCGCTGGAGGCGTCGGTGGTCGCGCACAGTCTCGGGACCTCCGTGACACACGACGCACTCGCGCTGCTCGCGACGCAGCCCATCCGTACGGCACAGGGCGACAATCGCAGCTTCATGCTGGAGAACTTCACGTTCGCCAACGTGTTCATGATCGCCAATGTCTCGCGGGTGCTCGAGACGTCGCCCCGGGTCTACGAATCGGCGGTGCATCCGATCACCACGGACCCGGCCACCGCGTACATCACCAATTATTGCAACTGCCGCCACGAGTTCGATCCCTTTCCGGCCGTGCGTCCGTTCAATCGTGCGGCGTGGGGGGCTGGCTATCAGCCGATCGAGCACCTCGCGCACATCCTGCAGTTCAACACGCACGACCTCGATCACTATCTCGAGGACCCGCGCGTGCACGTGCCGCTGCTGCGCCAGTTGATTGGCGAGCAGGTGGTGACCGACGCGGAGTTTGCCACCGCGACCACGGCGTACCTCGCCACGCCGGAACCGGACTGCATCGCGCAACTGCGGACCTTCAAGGCAAGGGTGCAACAGCTCATCGCGGAGTATTCCGGTGCGACCGACCCGCAGGACGTACTGATGGCGTTCATCAAGGCGCTGGCGGCAGCGCAGGAGGCCAAAGATGCCTGCGTCTGAGCGCGCACCGGTGCTTGCCGTCCTGGCGGCCGTGCTGCTGAGTGCCGGTACGCTGGCGGCCCAAAACGTGACCAGCGAGTGCGTGGCAGTGAATGTCAGCGGGCACGCACCCAGCGAGTTCAACCCCGTGTGGCTCGTGGGTCATCCGGATTCGGTGTACACCCGCATGGTGCCGCGCATGGCCCGTGACGAGTGGCTGCTGCTGGCGGATTCAGTGCTCCGCGACTTCGATCGCGACACGGTGGCACTGCCAGGCCTGGCGCGGGCAATCCTGCACGGGCAGCTGGACTCGGTGCGTCGTGAGCTGGAGGTGGTGACGCGCGGCGGCGACTTCGCGCGGTTCCGCGCGCTCGGGCAGGGCGTGAAGACCGACCGGTTCAGGGAACGCGTAATCGCAGGGTCGGTGCAGATCTTCCTCGCCTTTGGCACGCCGCTGGCCATCGATTCCACGTGGAGTTCACGGCAACGGCGGGCGGTCTGCGGGCGCACCATCGCCATGCGCCGATTCCTGACGGCGTATGGCGAACTGGGACGCGCCGGGGCGCTGCGGGCGTTGCAGCTGTCGGCGGCGCGCTGGGACAATCTGGCAAGCAACGGCTACTTCATGTACCCGTGGGAACTGGCCATCAACAGCCGCCGGTTCGATCCCAAGAGCGACGACCCGCCCATCGACCAGTGGGTGGTGGGACACCCGGCCATCGGGCTGGAGTTCATTGACGGACGGGTCAACAGCCTCAACAACTTCCAGCCATTGCAGACGATGACCGTCGAGGTCGGGTACCTGCGGTACTCCGATTCGCGCGCGTATTACTCGGGCGTCACGGGTTTCATCGCGATTCCGTCAGACGAAGTGGCGGGCGCCGGCGTGATGCTGCACCTGCATCCGAAATTCAAGATCGGCCATGTGTGGCGAGCACGCGGGCCTGACCGCACAAACAGGAACGGCTACCTGGTCACGACGGACCTGGCCCAGATGCTGGCAGCCGCACCGCAAAAACTGCGGGACGTGCGGTCGGCACTGGGCCAGCGCATCGAGGCATCGCGAAGCGATGCACTCAATGCGGCGCGGGAACGATAAGGCGTCGTGAGACTCAGGGCACCGCAGTCCGCGGCGGCCTCGACGGCTTGGTGCCGTTCATCCGCGGCCGCGGACCGTTGCCCACCTCGACCGTCAGTTCCTTGAGGTAGTTGGTGATCTTGCTGAAGTGCGGATAATCGATGAACTCGGCTTCGTCGGAGAGCTGGTGATAGTCGCCGTGCAGCCCGGTGAAGAAGAACGCAATGGGCACGCCCGCACGCGCATACATGATGTGATCGCTGCGCCCGTACAGGTTGTTGTAGCCGCTCCACGTGATGGTCGTGTCGAACTTGTAGTCGAGGTCCAGCGGCTTCAGTCGCGCCCGGTTGACCTTCGTCACGGCGTCGCCCAGGTCCTTGGAATCGAACGACGACCCGATGACGCCCACGTATTCGTCGCCGCCGCCCGGCAGGTCCTCGGCGCGACCGCGGCCAATCATGTCGACGTTGAGCTGCGTCACCACGGAGTCGAGCGGCACGGACGGGTTGGACACGAAGAACCCGGAGCCGATCATGCCGGCCTCTTCACCCGTGTGCCAGACGAAGATCGTCGAGCGCTTGGGCTTGACCGGCATCGCCTGAATGGCCTCGGCGATCTCGAGCACGCCCATCGAGCCCGAGCCGTCATCATCGGCGCCGTTGCGAAGGGCGGCGAGCCGCGGCTTGGGGTGCGCCCTGCGGATGCTGGCCATGTTCACGCGGATCGCCGCCATCTTCGCCGCGTCAAGCTGGATCATCTTGTTGGCCAGCAGCAGCGTGTTGCGCGCGTCATTGAACGCCTTCACCGAATCCCGATCCACCGGCGCCGCACTCATGCCCACGTGATCGTTGTGCGCGCCAATGGCCACGTACTGGTGCTTCAGCACGGGATCACTGCCGGGAATGACGGCGACGACATTGCGGGCCCACTCGGTGGGCAACTCAATAAAGTCGAGCGAGGCGGTGACGCTGGCGCCGGTGGTGCCAAGCGGCAGGCCATCGAGGGTGCGACGGCCGAAGAGCTGCGCGGCGGCCGCGCGCGTCAGCCGAATGGCGGCCTGCGGCGCGAGCGCGTCTACCTGCGCCCTGAGCAATGCGAGGGAATCGACCGGGACGTTGGACGCGGCGCCAGGACGACCACCGGCTCCTCCGCGACCGCCCGACGATGACGCAACCACCGGAATGTTGATGGCCGCGCGCTGCGCGCTCGTGAGCGTGTCGAGATTGATCGTC
>CAYHCW010000160.1:0-6676 GCA_964355025.1 uncultured Gemmatimonas sp.
GTGCGGGTGCAGTTCAATGCGCTGCAGGTGCGCGCGCTGCCGCTCGACGAGACGGTCCTGCGCACGCTGTCGCCCGACTCGTACCGTGCGCTGCGCGAACTCCGCGAGAGCAAGCGGGCGCTCATCGACGGCCTGCTGAAGCGCACGGGACTGCCGGGGGCGAGCCTGTGGTACGTGCAGTTCTTCAACGCCGAACAGGGCGAGGCGCGGTTCAGTCCGCTCGAGGTCGTCATCAAGTCGGCGGGACAGGACTTTCGCGCGCTGGAGGTCTTTGCGGTCACCTCCGGCTTTGGCGAGCAGCGCCTGTTGCAGCGCGAGGTGCAGGCCGCCCTGTACGTCTTCGATCCATCGGTGGACGTCAACCAGCCGCTGACCATCACGTTCGAGACTCAGCGCAGTGACGCGTGGGACACGCTGCTCAAGAAGGTGGACCGCGAGCGCACCCTCATACGCAGTCGGGCAGCCCCCAAGCCGTAGTCCGCCGTTCGTTCGGCGGTAGCTACCGGCTCTCGTCGATGCGCAGGACGTCCTCGGCCGCGCCGGCGTTTCCGCCCGTGAAGAGCACCGCGATGTGATCGAGCATCTCGCGCTCGCGCGGCCAGTGGTAGCGGCGGCGGGCGGCGGCGCGGGAAAGCCAGGCGTGGTCGTCGTGCTCCTCGCTCAGCCGCAGCGCGCCTGGCCCCACGACGGCCACGAAGACGACCGCGAGTTCGACGGTGCCGGTGGACACGACGAAGAACGGATTGACGGTCAGCGAGTACAGGCGCTGCACGGCCAGTCCGGTTTCCTCGCGCACCTCACGCCGCGCGGCGGCGCTCGGCGATTCACCAGGCTCGATCTTTCCGTGCACGGCTTCCCACGTGCCGGGGCATCGGGTGCCGGCGGCCCGGTGCAGGGCGAGGTGGTGCCAGCCCCGGCCGGCGGCGCGCACGACGAAGACGTCAACCACACCCACGCGCACCGACGCCTCGCTCGCGTTCGGATCGCGACGCCGGGTCACGTCTCGCGTCGGCGAGCGAGCAGCGAGTGCAGCCGCGCCGACAGCGCGCGCGGACGGAACGGCTTGGTGAGATAGTCGCTCGCGCCGAATTCGAACACGCGCACTTCGCTGTCCTCGTCGCCCTTGGCCGTCAGCACGATGACCGGCAGGTCCTGCGTGGCCGGCCGCGCGCGCAGGTGGCTGAGCACGCCATATCCGTCGAGCCGCGGCAGGTTGAGGTCGAGCACGACGATGTCGGGCGCCGCGCGATCGATCTCGTCGAGCGCCTTCACGCCGTCAGCGGCTTCGAAGACGATGAAGCCCTCGCGCTCGAGCAGGTCCTTCATCACGCGCCGCAGGGCGTCCTCGTCTTCCACCAGCAGCACCTTTTTGGGGGCCTGGCGACCGTCGCCCACCACGTCGTCCACGAGCTGGAACTGTTCGCCCATCGGCGACGGCGGCACCGCGTGCAGCGGCAGGCGGCCGCCCGGGGTATGCGGCAGCACCTGCGCGGCGCGGCCGGTGATCGACCCCGCAGAGGGCGCGGTCGCCGAGTGATCGCCGGCCTGTTCGTTGGTCGACGCGGGCGCCTGACCGACGCGCCCGATTTCCATCGGCGCCTCAAGTACGCGCAGCAGCTCGTCGATGCTCGTTTCGCCATTGCGAACGTGCTGGATGCCGCTCTCCCACAGCGAGGCCATGCCGCCTTCGCGCGCGGCCTCGACCAGCTTGTCAAGCGACTCGTTGGCCGCCACGCGACGCTCGAACTCCTGCGTCGCCACCAGCACCTCGGTGATCGAGAAGCGGCCGCGATAGCCGGTCATCGAGCAGTCGGGGCAGCCAACGCCGCGGTACAGCGTCGTCATGCCCTCGGGGAACCAGCGGCGCAGCTTCTCGGGCACCGGACCGGCGTGCAGCTCCCGGCACGAGTGACAGAGGCGCCGCATGAGGCGCTGGGCGACAATTCCCTTGATGGCCGCGGCGATCTTGTACGGCTCGATGCCGATGTCGGCAAGACGCGTCACCGAGCTCGACGCGTCGATGGTATGCAGCGTCGAGAGCACCAGGTGGCCCGTGAGCGAGGCCTGGATCGCGATATTGGCGGTTTCCTTGTCGCGGATTTCGCCGACGAGGATGACGTCGGGGTCCTGGCGGAGGATGGAGCGCAGCGCCGCCACGAACGTGAGCCCCGCCTTCTCGTTGACCTGCACCTGCACGATGCCCTGCAGGCGGTATTCGACCGGGTCCTCGACGGTCACGATGTTGACGCCGCGCGCCTGGATGGTGCGCAGCATCGAGTACAGTGTGGTCGTCTTGCCCGAGCCGGTCGGGCCGGTGACGAGCACCACGCCCTCGCGCACGTCGAGCAGGTCCTTGATGCGCTGCGACTCGTCGGGGTTGAGGCCCAGCGCGTCGAGCGACAGCACCGTGGACCGCTGGTCGAGAATACGAATGACGACCTTTTCGCCCTGCGAGGCCGGGAGCGTCGAGACGCGCAGGTCGACGCGACTGCCGTTGACGGCCACGCGGGCGCGGCCGTCCTGCGGGCGCAGGCGGTCGGCAATGTCGAGCGAGGCCATGATCTTGATGCGGCTCACCAGCGGAATGCCGGCGGCGCGCGGGAGGATCATCACCTGGCGCAGCACGCCGTCGATGCGGTAGCGCACCGAGACGCCGGCTTCCTCGGGCTCGATGTGGATGTCCGACGCGCGCGACTGGATGCCTTCGGCCACGATGTGGTCGACGAGGCGGATGACCGGCCGCTCACTCGCCCGCTCCTGGCTGCCGATGTCCATCTCGGCATCATCGAATTCCTCGCTGATCGCCTCGACGTCGTAGTCGGTCTGCACACCCTCGAGAATCTTCTCAACGACGTTTTCCGGGCGGTACAGCTCGTCGATGCGCTCGGCGATCTTCGTCGGCGACCCGAGCGCCATGCGGATGGTGCGACCGAGCGCGAAGGCCAGCGTGCGCTCACAGTCGAGATCGTGCGGATCGGCCGTGGCGATGTCGAGGACGGAGTCGGAGATGGCCAGCGGCAGGATGCGATACTTGCGCGCGAGGTGCTCAGGGACGAGCTCCTTGGCCTGCTGCGACACCGACTGGACGTTGGCGATCCGCATCCGGAATCGCGGGGCGAGCGCCTGGAGGACCTGCTCATCCGTGACGAAGCCGCGCTTGACGGCGGCCTCCCAGAAGGACTCCTCCTTGAGCTCGCGCAGCACCGCCATGTTCTCGGGCGTGAGGATGCCGTCGAGGGTGACGAGAAGCCACTCGTCACGCGCGGCAAAGGCGGGGTTCGTCACGCGACCCCCGGCCTGCACGAGCTCTGGATCCTGTCGCCCATTGTCACAGCGGGAAGATAGCGTCCAAGCCACCGCAACGGCTACGTCCCGGGGCTCGGCTGCCCATCTGTTGAAGCGCGCCGGCGTCCTGCTACAAGACGGGCCACAACGAGCGCGCGAGGTCCAGACTGAACGTCCAGCGCCCGTCGCGCAGGCCACGCGCCACGTCCACGCGCAGCTGGTCGAAGAAGACCAGCGCGCCGACGCCCAGCGCCGCGTGCCACCCCTGCCCCGGCGCGCCGTGCGTATCGACCCAGAGCCCGCTGGCGAACGGGGCCCAGGTGAGCGAACTGGGCACCCTCCCAAACCGCCCGAACCGGAGCGGAATGAACGGCACGCTGCGCTGCCATTCCACGCGCTGCGACAGGGCAGCGCGGCCGGCAAACTGGTGGTAGGCAAAGCCGGGGCCGGTCACCGGCCCGCCAAGCCGCACCAGGCGCTGCGCCGGCGGTTCGAAACCGCCGACGACCCCGCCCAGCAGCGTGCGGACGATGAGCGTTCCCGCCCCGGCCGTCACCGACGCGTCGACGCCCAGCGCGGCGCGCCCGATCCACCCGGCGGCTCCGGATCGCACCCCGCTGTCCACCCGGTCGCGCTCGGTGAAGGCCGCGACACGCGTGTCGAGGGTGAGCGCGCCCATCCGCTGACCCGAACGACGCGCGCTGAGCGACATGCGCCATCCCTGCACGGCCTCGGCGGCAAGCGTCGGCTCGTAACGCCCGGTGGCCGGCGTGGCGTGAACGGCCAGCGCGCGTTCTTGCCGGCGCTCGAGCGCCACCGACCATCGCCAGCCGTCGGCGACCGCTCGCCCCGCGCCCAGCGAGGCCACGCGCTCCCGGTAGGGATCGGTGTAGTCAGCGCCGAATTCCTGCGCGGCAAGCGAATTGCGAACTCCACTCACCTCGGCTTCGTCGCCGGCGTCCGCGTGGTCGTCGAGCACGCGCAGCCACGCGTTGGCGCCATCGGCGCGACGCCACGTGATGGCCAGCGCGCCGGCCCCGCGGCGATTTGCGGTGCCGTAGCGGCCGCGCAGGTTGGCACTGAAGCCCGCGCCGAGCGTGCGCCGGATGCCGGCGCCGAGGGCGAGTCCCTCGACGCGATTCACGCGCACGATGTCGCTGATCGACCGCGCCGCTGGATTCGTGGTGCGCACCCTGGCGAGCGCCTCGGCGCGCACGAGCGCGCGCGCCGTCTCCTGCACGGCGCGCACGTCGTCATCGGTGGCCGAGCGCACGTCGGCCGGCAGCTGGTCGAGGATGGCCCCCGGAAACGCGTACGCCCGCAGGTCGGCGGGCGGCGCCTGAACGACTTCAGGCCCGGCAAAGAGCATCGACGCCAGGCCGGTGTTGGGGCGCACGCAGCAGATGTCCCACCGCCCCCGGATGATGCCGCGCGACGGGAAGTCCATCCACGAACCGGAGCGGCGGATCTCGATTTCCTGCCGCCGCGGCAGCCAGAAGCGGCCGTCAACCAGGCCATTCTCCAGCACCACCGAGACGTCCTCGAGGTACTTGTCGCGCAGCGCGGCGCGCGTGAACGAGAAGGCCATGCGCACGACCGTGGCCGTCTCCCGGTCGATGTAGACGGCGCCCACGGCGCGCGGCTGGCGGTCGTCCTGCGGGCGCACGGTCACCATCACGACCGCGAAATCGCGGTCATTGGTGCGAATCGTCAGCGAGTCGCCGATGGCGAAGTCGTAGGACCGCCGGCCTTCGGCTGACAAGGGGTGCGGCACGTCGCGGACTTCGTCCCCGTCTCCAAGGCGGATGATCGAGGGGAAGTTGTTCTGGATGATGGCGAGATGGTCGCGATGGTACTGGATGTCGGTGGGGAGCAGCAGCGTATCGCGCCGGCCGATGATGCGCTGCTTGCTCCGGTCCGGCGCACGCCAATAGACTTCGACGGCAAGCTCGTCGGTCTTCATCACCTTTGGCGGGTCGGGAAAACCGTCGCCGAGCTGCGCCAGGAAGGTGAGGTAGCCGTGCGCGGTGGCCACGTAGTCCACGAGGCCCGAATCGGCCAGTTGGGCCGTGCGCCGGGTGATGGCGCGGTCCACAAGGCGGAGCGTCGGCGCGTCGTTCCACGACGCCGAGTCAGCCGAGCGTTGCTGGGCGGCGAGGGCGAGGGGAACCGCACAAAGGACGAGGGCCGCACGAACAGGGCGCATGCCCCAAACTTCGCGGGGTGTTGGGTCGAGGGGCAACCTGCGGGAGAGACTGGACGATGCCATCAAGCTTCGGGACATTCGATGCACGGGCACGCACCGGCGGCTTGATCCCGGTGTGGCGCGACGTGGTGCTCGATGCCGACACCCCGGTGGCGGCCTTTCATCGCCTCCGGCGCGGCCTGTTCGCGTTCCTGCTCGAGTCGGCGCCCGCCGGCAGTGAGATGTGGGCGCGCTACACGTTCCTCGGCAGCGAACCGCGCGCCGCGTGGCGCCTGCGGGACGGAATCGTGGAAGACTGGACCGACGCGCGCGGCTGGCACGGCGCGCGCACGCCACTCGACCCGATTGCCGATCTTCGTGACCTCGTGGCGGACCTGCATCCGGCGGATGCCCCCGAACTCGGGGCGTTCTGGGGCGGCGCGGTGGGGTACTTCGCGTACGACGTGGTGCGGCACATCGAACGCCTTCCGCACCCGCCCGAGCGCGGCGTCGGCGCTCCGGACGCCGTCTTCATGTTCCCGCGCACGGTGGTCATCATCGACAACCTTCGCGCGCAGGCGCGCGTGGTCTGCGGGGTGCCGGTGAGTGCCGGCGCCACGGCAGAGGCGCGAGCGGACGCGTACGAGGCCGGTCTCGCCGATGTCGCGCGGACCATCGCGCAATTGCGCTCAGGGCCATCGCTGCCGCCGCTCGACCTCGATGCGCAGGCCGCACCGGCGACGGGCAGGTCGGTGATGACGCGCGAACAGTTCATGGCTGGCGTGGCGCGAATCAAGGAGCACATCCTGGCCGGCGACGTCTTTCAGGCGCTGCTCGCCCGGCGCATCGTCGTGCCGCACGATTTCGAGGGGACGGCGCTTTATCGCGCCATCCGCGCGCTCAATCCCTCGCCGTACATGTACCACCTGGTGCTCGACGGCGTCGAACTCGTGGGCAGTTCGCCCGAGTTGCTGGTGCGCGTCGCTGACAACCGCGTGGTGGTGCGTCCCATCGCCGGCACGCGACCCCGCGCGGCGACGCCGGCGGAGGACGATGTGCGCGCCGCCGAGCTGCTGGCCGATGAAAAGGAGCGCGCCGAGCACGTGATGCTGGTGGATCTCGGCCGCAATGACGTGGGACGCGTGTCGGAGTACGGCAGCGTGCAGGTCACCGACCTGATGACGGTGGAGCGCTACTCCCACGTGC
>CAYHCW010000161.1:0-6668 GCA_964355025.1 uncultured Gemmatimonas sp.
GCGGCGGATGGCTGAATGTACTCGTCCAGGAGCGCGGCGTAGGCGTCGGCGGCACGCCACGCGAGATTCGCTTCGTTGGGCCCGAGGTCGGGCGCGACGCCGGCACCCATCCAGCGGGTGTCGAGCGATCGTCCGCGCGCGATGCGCACCGTCACGAGGTCGGCGAGCGCGAGGCGCTGGAAGACCGTCTCGATCTGGTGAAAGCCGCTGGTCTCGCGGGCGAGCACGCGCAGCGCGAGGTTGACCTTGGCCTGCGCCTGGGCGCGCGCCTCGGTGCTCACGGTGTGCCCGGGCGGCGGCCCGCCGGTGGTTCGCCGGCGTCCGTACGCGCGCCGCGCGGGGCGCCGTCCTGTTCGCGATGCGCTTCCGCGGCCTCGGCCTCCTTGAGATCGCCGAGGTGCAGTCCCATGCGCAGGAAGTACCAGGCGCCGATGACCGTGATGGGAATGTAAGACAGCACATGAAAGCCAATGGCCCACGTGACGGCCTGTGCCTCGCTGATGCCGTAGACCGGGAGCGAGAGTTTCGCCGCGGTCTCGAAGACGCCCACGAAGCCGGGGGACGACGGCACGGCCACGCCAATGACGATGATCCCCTGCACGAACAGCGCGGCAGTGAACGGCGCCACGATGCCGACCGCCTTGAACCCGAACCAGAAGGCGAGGGCGTTCATCAGCCAGTGCACCATCGCCCAGGCAAAGGTCGCCGCGAATCGTGCAGGTTCGCGCACGACCGCGAGGCCTGCAGCGAGCGAGTGCACCAGTGCGCCCACCCGGTGCCTGAACCGCGGCAGCACCACGCCAGTGATGCGTACGGCGATCGACTCCATGGCGTGCGGCCAATTGGCGATCGCGAAGAGTCCGCCGAATGCCATCACGACCACGCCAGCCATCACCGTGGCGATGGACTGCACCGGCCGGCCCGCAATGGCGAGGCCGGCGGGAAAATCGGGGGCGAGCATCGCCACGACGATCAGGAGCACGACGCAGAGCGCATCGAATACCCGGTCCACCGCCAGCGACGCCAGCGCTGCTGACCACGGCACGTCCTTTCGTTCGCGGACGAGCGCGAAGACGCGCACCAGCTCGCCGGCGCGGGCGGGCAGCACGTTGTTGGCCATCATTCCGATGGCCGTGGCCCGCCAGAGCGGGCCCACCGGCAGCTTCGGCGCCACGGGGTCGAGAATCGTGCGCCAGCGCAGGGCGCGCAGCGGGAAGATGAGCTGCGACGCCACGGTGCACAGCGCCCACAGGGTGAGGTCGCTGCCGCGCAGGGCGGTGACCACTTCGCCGAAGTCGATGCCCTTGAGCGCGTACCAGAGCAGGAGCGCGCTGACGCCAAAGCCAAGCGCGCCCCGCCAACCCATTTTCATGGCCTAGTCCGTGGTGGCGGCGAGCTCGAGCAGGTCGAACAGCTCGGCCAGCATCTCGGGGTCGGGCGTGCCGCCGTCATGGCGGATGGCGTCGCGGAGTTCGATGGCCCGCTCCAGCGCATCACGGCCACGATAGACGAGATCCTCGATGGGGACGGTAACGTCGCTGTCCACCGCGATGGGCTCGGCGAGCGGTGCGTCGTCGAGTCCGCTGAGTCCGGAGATGCCGCGCTCGAGCATGGCATGCAACGCATCGCCCGACGTCGAGGGACCGGTGCTTACGAGTGACGCGGCGTCAGCTGGTGCCAGGGTGGAGATGTCAACAACTGCCGGGTGCACGGGCACAGGCACAGTGGGGTGCAGGGGAACAGGCACAGTGGGGTGCAGGGGAGCGGGGGCGGGGGTGTTTGCGGCTTCTGGCCCCGCACCGAGTGTCCGCACGATGTCGGCCGTGCTGCGGCCGTCGGTCGCGGCGAGCAACTGGCACGCCTGATCGAGCGTGCGGAGCGCCGTCAGCCCCAGCAGCGCCGCCTGCTCCCGCTGGGAAGCGAAGAACGCGGCGAGCGTGGATTCGCCAAAACTGGCCGCCATGCGCGAGAGCGCGTACGCCGAAGCGCCCAGTTCGCGACCCAGGCGTTCGCGCGTGGCCGCGTCGACGGCACGCGCGGCATCGCCCACGAGCCGGCGCAGGTGTTCGGAGTGGCTCACGACCTCCAGCCGGAAGCGTCGCGCGGTGGTGGTCGGAGGCGTCGGGGCGGCGCTCACCAGGCCGGGGGCGCCGTCGTTGGGGAAGAGCGCGCTGATGGGCACGATGTCGTCGAGTACTGCGCCGCCGCCGAACACCGCTGCCGCTGCGGCAAACGCAGTGAGCGCAGCCGACGCCGTGGACGGGTGCTCGCCCCGCGTCAGGGCGTTGCTGCCGTCGGCGAGCACGGCGGATGCCGCAGAGAAGAGCGCGCGCAAGGCGGGCGTAACCGCGCCACCCATCTCGAAGGACTTGGCCGCCTGGTCGAGCGCGTCGACCACCTCGGGCAGTGGCGGAAGGTCCTTGAGCAACGCGATGCCACGCAGCCCGCGCACGCGCTGCAGGGTGGCGGCAAAGGCCGATGGTCCCGTGGGATGCTCGGCAAACTCGGCGAGGCGCCGCGCGATTTCGCTGGCCTCCGCGGCCAGGAACGCCGATGCATGTGGTGCGGCTGATCCGGCCGCGCCGGCCGCGCCGGCCGCGGGTGCGAAGCTGGACAGTTCGTGCGTTCGGGCCGCCGCGCGCGCGGCTTCGCCGTCACCCCAGCTGCGGACGCCTCGAATGAGGATCTTGAGGTCGTCGATGGCGGCCACCGCCGCGCCGCGCACGGCGGCGTCCCAGGGCAAGACCCCCGTCTGCAGGGCGTGGGCCACGCGTTCAAGCGCGGCGGCGACGTCGGCCACGCCGCCCACCTTGGCCATCGTGGCGCTGCCGCGCAGCGCGCGGGCGTTGCGCAGGAAGCCCTCGAGTTCCGGCGGGCCGCCGGCAGCCTTGGCCACGAGGCCGTCGAGATGTTCGACGTACTCGGAGGCTTCGAGCGTGAAGAAATCCAGGAGGCCGCTGCTCATCTCACGTGCAAGGTACGGAGGGGGGATCGGGGGGGCAACGTGTATAACAGCAGACGAGGGGGCGATGGTCGGTGTAACCGGAAGCAAGGACGAAAAGAAGCTGTACGCTGTACGCCGTTCGCCGTAGGCCGTCCGCTCACGACGTCGTATGACGGAGAGCGTACAGCGTAGAGCTTACAGCTTCCTTTCTTCCCTCGCCGCCTGCATCGCGTCGCGCATCTCCGCCACCGCCGCCTCAATCCCGATGAAAATGGCCCGGCTGATGATCGAGTGACCGATGTTCAGCTCCTCGACGTCCGTGAGCGCCGCCACCGGCGCCACGTTGCGCACGGTGAGCCCGTGGCCCGCGTGCACCGCGAGCCCCAGGGCACGGCCCCGGCTCGCGCCGTCCCGCAGCGCTTGCAACGTGGCGGGGTCGGATGGCGCGTGCGCGTAACGCCCCGTGTGCAGCTCGATGGCGGCGGCGCCCAGCGCCTTCGATGCCTCGATCATGCGCGCCTCGGCGTCGATGAACAGCGACGTGCGAATCCCGGCGGCGGCGAGCCGCGACAGGGCGTCGCGGAGGCGGTCGGGCTCGCGCGTGACGTCGAGTCCGCCCTCGGTGGTCACCTCCTCACGACGCTCGGGCACGAGCGTCACCTGATGCGGGCGCAACCGCTCGGCGATGCCGAGCATCTCGTCGACGCAGGCCAGCTCGAGATTGAGCGGAGTGCGGATGACCTTTACCAGCGCAACGAGGTCGTCGTCCTGTATGTGGCGGCGGTCTTCACGCAGGTGCACGGTGATGCCGTCGGCACCGGCGGCCTCGCACAGCACCGCAGCTTGCGCCGGGTCGGGCTCGTCGGCGCGGCGGGCCTGCCGGAGCGTCGCCACGTGGTCGATGTTGAGGAAAAGGCGCAGATGCCGAGTGCTGGTGGGCGCGCCGCGTGTTGCTGCCATATGTCACCCTCGTTAGGTTCGCGGAAATCCCTCCCGCAGGAGTGCCGAGTGAAACGAGTCGCCTTGCTGTTGCTGCCATTCGCTGCTGCCTGTGCCAGCCTCCCGGGCGGGGGATCAGATTCCGGGGCCGGATCTCCCAGCGCGGCGATCCAGCAATTTCTCGACGGTGCCAGGCGAAAGGACCTCTCGGCGATGGCCGCCGTGTGGGGCACCGAGCGCGGCCCGGCGAGCAAATCGATGGGTCGTCAGGAGCTGGAGCGTCGTGAGTTGATAATGATGCAGTGTCTCGCGCACGAAAAGGCCGTGGTGGGGGCGTCGGGGCCCGGCGAAGGCGGCCGGCTCAAGGTTCCGGTGACCCTGACGGCCGGATCGCGCGCGGCGTCGCCGACGTTCACGGTGGTCAAGGGTCCGAAGCGTCGGTGGTATGTGGAGAACTTCGACCTCGACCAACTGCGCGACCAGGGCTTCTGCACGAGTGCACCGCCGCAGTCCAGACCATGACGGCGAAGCGCTGAACAGTCGGGGCGGCGGGCCGCGGGAAACCGGGCCCTTGCCGCCCTGATTAGTATTCGGACAGTTCGATGAGCACGCCGCCCGTCGATTTCGGGTGCAGGAAGGCAATGCGCTTGCCCTCGGCGCCGATGCGCGGCCGTTCGTCGACAAGGGTGATTCCGGCGGCCCGTGCCCTGGCGAGGGTGTCGTCGAGGTCATCGACGTTGAAGCACACGTGATGAATACCGGGGCCCTTCTTTTCGACGAACTTCGCAATGGGCGAATCGCCGGCCTGGGCTTCGAGCAGTTCGACGAGCGAGTCACCGGCGGCCACCCCGGCAATGCGGGCGCCGTCGGCATCGTCCAGCGGTGCCTCGGGCATGCCGAGTATGTCGCGATAGAAGGGCAGGATGGCGTCGATGGCGCTCACGGCGATGCCGATGTGGGCGATGCGGGTGCCTCGACGAGTGGACGGGGTCATTGGAACGGCGCTCCAGCGGCAGGGTGGGCAACTAACATTATCAAGCGCGACTGGTGGGCGGCACCATCGCAGCGGAGGCGAGGCACATGGCGGGTAACCTGGTGACAGTGACGGACGCTGACTTCGAGCAGGAAGTCGAGAAGCACCCGGGCGTGGTGGTGGTCGACTTCTGGGCGACGTGGTGCGGCCCGTGCCGCATGATCGCTCCCATCCTCGAGCAGCTCTCGGTGGAGTTCGAGGGCAAGGTGCGCGTGGCCAAGCTCGACGTCGACACGAACCAGAAGACGTCGATGCGGTTTAACGTGCGTTCGATACCGACCCTGCTGTTCTTCAAGGACGGCAAGCTGGTGGACCAGGTGATTGGCGCGGTGCCCAAGGCGGCACTGGTCGCCAAGTTCCAGCAGCACACGGCCTGAGCGGCTCCTGCCGCGGCTCCCGCCGCGGCCCCGATTGCGGCGAGGGTGTACGCCCTCACACAATTCAACCCGGGTTTCCGCTGCGGAAGCCCGGGTTTCGCTTTCAACCTCCCCCATGCCCGTCGCCTCCGTCTACCTCAAGTACCCCAAGGTCCGCGCGTTGCTTCCGCGCACGCGGCTGGCGTACGTGCACCTGCAAAACCTGCTGACCGACGCGAAGCGCGACCGTTCGGCGCGGGTGTTTGGGTACGTCGGCATCTGGCTGCCCGATGAACTCCTCGTGCTCTACATGGAGGAGGGCGAGGTGGTGAACGCGACGGGCACGTCGGACGGACGGCGGTGGCGCGCGTTGCCGATCAGCGAAGCGGTGGGGAAGGTGCCGAGCGCCGCCGAGTACGGCGAGATCTGCTTTCACCAGGCCGAGGATGAGCAGCTGGCCGCGATGTATGCCTCGCAGCTGCTGCCCGAAATCGCGTGGCCGCCCGAGATGGCGCCCGCCAACACGCAGGCGCTGCTCGCCAACCTCATGGCGACGCTGTTCGACGGCGTGGTGGAGGTCGTCGACGACGGCGGCGTGAACTACGTGGTCTTCCAGCACGGCATGCCGCTGCGCGGCTACTACGCGGACGATGCGCTCTCGAAGGACGCGGCGATGCAGGTGCGCGGCCTGCTGGAGAGCGCGTTCAAGCACGGCGGCACCGTGCGCCGCTGGGACGTGCCGCCGGTGCTCCCCAACCAGGCGGCGCCCGCGCTCATTGCGGCGTATCGCGAGTTCGTGGGGAGTGTCGTCCAGCACCTGACGGACCGCGGCGCCAGCGGCGCGTTTTCGGTGGCGGAGCACGCGCGCCATGGGCTGATGGGCCAGCATCCGGCGCTCGAGAAGTTTTCGCTCGCCGTGCCGAACCAGCGCGATCCCGTGGTTGACACGAAGGCCCTGTCGGTGGCGATCGCGGCCTGGCTCAAGGAAACGCTCTGGCACGTGCACCTCCCCGACGACGAGGCGCCCGAGCGGCTGATCGCCGAACTGGCGCGCGGGCGCCGGCACCTGTTCCAGGCGGCCGGACTGTTCGATGCTCTCCCGTGGACGATCCCGTGGTAGATGGCGTGGGCACGCTGTATGTCGTCAGCACGCCGATTGGCAACCTGGGAGACCTGAGTGCCCGCGCGGTGGAGACGCTGCGCACGGTGGATGGCATCCTGGCCGAAGACACGAGACATACGCGCGCGCTGCTGCACCACTTCGAGATTCACACGCCGCTGGAGGCGCATCACGAGCACAACGAGGCGGCCACGACGCCCAGCCTGGTGAGCCGCCTGCAAATGGGGGCGAAGCTGGCGCTGGTCAGCGACGCCGGCACGCCGCTGCTGAGCGACC
>CAYHCW010000162.1:0-6662 GCA_964355025.1 uncultured Gemmatimonas sp.
TGATGCCGGCGGCCGACTCGGCGGCGCAGTTCAGCGCCCCGCCGGGGCAGTTCTCGGCCAGTTCGCGGGTGGTCGCATTCATTACCTACGCGCCGCGCGCCGAGTTTGAGGCGGCGCGCAAGGCCAAGCCGCGTGCGCTGCCCGCGCCGCGCACCTCGCTGACGGTCGTGGACCTTGCCGACGGAAAGGCGCAGGTCATCCCGCGCGTGCGGTCGTTCCGCTTTGCCCGCGAGGGCGGCAAATACCTTGCGTACCTTCTGGAAGCCGACAGCGCCGCGCCGGCCAGTGGTGCGGCGCCGGCGGCCGGTGGCGCCCGAGGCGGGGCACGGGGCGGCGCGGCGGGTGGAGCGCGCACCGAGCCGGGTGCGCCCCTGATCCTGCGCGACCTCGCCACGGGCCTGGACACCAGGATCGACGACGTGACGGCATACCTGTTCGATGAAGCCGAGAAGGTGCTTGTCTACTCCACGGCCGCGGCCGACTCCACCAAGAGTGGCGTGCACGTGCGCGACCTCGCGGCGGGCACGGTGCTGACGCTGGCGTCAGGCAAGGGGCAGTACAAGGCGCTCACGGTGGACCGCAAGGGCACGCAGGTGGCCTTCGTGACCGATCGCGATGACGCCGCGGCCGCAAAGCCGCGTTACGCGCTGTACTACGCGTCGCTCGTGCCGGCCAAGGGGCAGAAGGGCCCGGTCACTGCGTCGAAGGTCGTTGACGGCGCGATGGTCGGCGCCGACCAGCTGATCGCCGATCGCGGGCGGGTGGACTTCGTCCGGGACGGCAGCGCGCTGCAGTTCGCACTGGCGCCGCTTCCCATCGACACCATCCCCGCCGACTCGCTCACCGACAAGGCGATCTACGATCTGTGGCACTACAAGGACACGCAGATCATGCCGATGCAGAAGGTGAACGCGGCGCGCGATCGCAATCGCACGTGGGCGGCAGTCTACCAGCCGGCAATGAAGAAGTGGGCCAAGCTGGGCAACGACTCGCTGGCGCAGGTGGCGCTGGCGGACAACGGCCGGGTGGCCGTCGCGATGAACCCCGTGCAATACGCCGTTGAGGCGACGTGGGGCGAGGGGGGGAGCGACGCCTACCTGCTCGATGCCACCACCGGGGCACGCACGCTCGTGGCCAAGCGCCTGGATGGCGGGGCGCAGCTGTCGCCGGCTGGGAAGTACGTGACGTACTTCGCCGACGGCAAATGGACGGCGCATGCCGTCGCCGGCAACAAGAAGGTCGACATCACGGCCGGCATCAAGGACGTGAGGTTCGACAACGAAGAGTTCGACATGCCCGATGCGCGCCCGCCCTACGGACTGGGCGGCTGGACCACGGACGACAAGAGCGTGCTCGTCTACGACCGGTACGACGTGTGGGAAGTGGACCCCGCCGGCATGGCGGCACCGCGAAACCTGACGGCCGCCGCGGGGCGCGCGAAGGATGTGACGTATCGCGTGGTGAATCTCGACACCGACGACCGGTTCCTCGATCCCGCCGAGCCGCTGATGCTGCGGGCGTTCAACAACGAGAACAAGGAAAGCGGCTACGCTCAGGCGACGCTCGGCGCGAGCGCTGCGCCCGCGAGCATCGTGATGGGGGCGAAGAACTTCGCCGCACTGCAAAAGGCGCGGAAGGCGGGGCAGTACCTGATGACGCAGCAGACGTACCGTGAGTTCCCCGACCTCTGGACGGGCGCCTCCATCAATGCCGTGCGCAAGGTGTCGAATGCGAATCCGCAGGAGGCGGAGTACTCGCGCGGCGACGTGGAACTGGTGAGCTGGCTCAATACGGACGGCGTCCGGCTGCAGGGGATGCTGTACAAGCCGGAAGGGTTCGACCCCAAGAAGCAGTATCCGTTGATCGCGTACTTCTACGAGCGCCTCAGCGACGGCCTTCACAACTACGTCGCGCCGTCCGGCCGCAACAACGTGAACCCGATGGTCTACACGGCCATGGGCTACCTGCTGTTCTTCCCGGACATCGTCTACACCGACGGCTACCCCGGGCCGAGTGCCGCCAAGGCGATCATTCCGGGCGTGCAGTCGCTCATCGCGCGCGGGTTTGTTGATCCCAAGCGGCTCGGCATCACCGGGCAGTCGTGGGGTGGCTACCAGACCAACTACGTCATCACGGTGACGAACATGTTTGCCGCGGCAGTGCCCAATGCGACGGTGGTGAACATGACGTCCGCGTACGGCGGCATCCGCTGGCAGTCGGGGTTGCTCCGCCAGATGCAGTACGAGCATTCGCAGAGCCGCATTGGCGGGTCGCTGTGGCAGTATCCCGAGCGGTTCATCGAGAACTCGCCGCTCTTCAAGCTCGACCGCGTCACGACGCCGGTGCTGTTCATGGCCAACGACAACGACGGCGCGGTGCCGTGGTACCAGGGGATCGAGTTCTACTCCGCGATGCGCCGCCTGCAGAAGGAGGCGTACCTGGTGGTGTACAACGGCGACGAGCACAACCCGACCAAGCGCGCCAACCAGAAGGACATCGACCTCAAGATGCAGCAGTTCTTCGGGGCAAAGCTGATGGGGCAGCCCGAGCCGGACTGGATGAAGAACGGCATCCCGTTCCTCAAGAAGGGGCAGGATCAGATCAACAAGAAGTAGAGAACTACAGAGAACTACAGAGAACTACAGAGGGGCGGCCGTGCATGGCCGTCCCTTCTGCGTCCCGCGTCCTTCCCCACGGCCGGTGACCGGCCTGTCGGCGCCTCCACCGGCGCTCGGCGCGGGGCTTTGGGGGCTTGCGAAAGGCACTATATAGACATATAGTAGTATAAAGACCACCACACCAGGATGCGTATGACCACCCGCATGACCTACGGACTTTCCATCGACCTCGCCCGCCCGTTCGACGCGACCGTCGAGGCGGCTCGGGCCGCGCTCGCCGCCGAGGGATTCGGCGTCCTCATGGAGGCCGACCTGCGCGCCACCTTCCTCAAGAAGCTCGGCGTCGAGTCGGCGCCCTACGTGATCCTTGGCGCCTGCAGCCCGGCGCACGCTCGGGACGCCCTGACCGTTGACCCCGACCTCGGGTTGCTGCTCCCCTGCAACGTCATCGTGCGTCGCGACGAGCACGCGGGCACCACGCACGTAGCGGTCATCGACCCCGTCGTGGCGCTTGGCGTCGCCGCGCAGCCCGCACTCGAGCCGGTGGCGCGCGTCATTCGCGAGAAGCTCGTGCGCGTCCTCGCCGCACTCGAGGCCACGCCGTGACGACCGCCACGGATGAGTAGTCGTCGCCGATGATCAACGGCACCGCGGTTCCCGTGCTCGTGGATTTCTACGCCGATGGTTAGCGGTTCCCGAACTCCCTCGCCGGCACCGTCTTGAGATACAGGTAGAGCGCGCGTATCTCGTCGTCGGTCAGGAGTTTGGTGGCGCGAAACGGCATCAGCGAGTCGATGGCGACTCCGCCGGGTCGCTTGCCCTCGCGGAGCGCGCGGAAGAAGTCCTCTTCCGCGTAATGGCCAATGCCGGCCGGCGTGATGTTCGCGGCCGGCTTCCAGTCGGGCGGCGTGCCGGGAATGTGCCCACCCGAGAGTGTCGCGCCGTGGCACCCCCGGCAACCGACGTTCACGAGGTAACGCCCGTACTCGATGGTGGCGCCCGCCGGGACCGGCGCCGGGTGCGCGGCATCGTGCGTGATGACCTCCACCGGCAGCAGCACGAGGTCACCCTTGGCGAAGAGCGCGCGTCCCACGGGGCCGACCGAGTTCTTTCCCGTCTCGCGGTCCACCGCCGGAATCCCCTTCAGGTACGCAATCAGCGCGGCTACGTCCTCGTCGGACAGGTTCTGGAATTCCTGCGACGGCATGAACAGACCAGGTGAACCGTCCGGCTTCACGCCATGGCGAATGGCGCGCTCCCAGTCGAGGTCGCTCAGCTGTCCGCCGATGCCGCCTTTTCCGCGCGTCAGGTTGATGCTGTAGAGCCTGGCTACCGGCGGCTGGTCTATGAATATGCCGCCGGACAGGTCGGCGCCGTGGCAATCGGTGCACTTGGCGATGGCCGTCGCGATGTGCCGTCCGCGGGCGATTGCGAGCGAGTCGGTGGGGATGTTCAGCGGGTGGCCAGCGACGAGCCACTGCTTGTCCAGGCGTCGTTGGGTGAGCTGGTAGAGCGCGGTGCCGGCCACGATGGCCAGCACGACCACGACGCCGAGCACCCAGGCGGCGGCTCGCAAGACCTTCTTCATGAGGGGGGGGCCTCTTGCTGGAGTACGAACGCCAACGTTGATCGGCACCGAAGATGGCGCGTTTGGCGACCGGGCGCGAGGTGGGAGCGCAAGATCGCTTGCCCTCGCGTGCAGCGCGCACGACTATTCTCGGGTGGCCCCCGTCATCGAAACCCGCGCCCTGCGCAAGGCGTACCCGGCACCGGCCGCCCGCCGGCGCACGAGCGGCGGCACCAACCTCCCCGGCACGCTGCTCGCGCTCGACGGCCTGGACCTCGCCATCGAGCCCGGCGAGTTCTTCGGCCTGCTCGGCCCGAATGGCGCGGGGAAGACGACGACCCTCGGCATTCTCACGACGCGCGTGCGGGCGACGTCGGGGCAGGCGTTCGTCGCCGGCGCCGACGTGGCCCTGCATGGCGAACTGGTGCGCCGGCGCATCGGCGTCGTGCCGCAGCGTCCCAATCCAGACCGCGGGCTCAGCGTGCTCGAGAACCTGCTGTTTCACGGCGCGTACTTCGGGCTGGGCCGGGCATTCACCGCCGAGCGCTCCGGGGCGCTGCTGGAACAGCTCGGCATCAGCGACAAGGCCGACGCCAAGGTGGACGCACTCTCCGGCGGCCAGCAGCAGCGGCTGATGATCGCGCGGGCGCTGTTGCACGAGCCGCAGGTGATCTTCCTCGACGAGCCGACCGTTGGGCTCGATCCGCAGGCGCGCCTGGCGTTCTGGGAGATCCTGCGCGCGCTGCATCGCGACGGACGCACGATCGTGATGACGACGCACTACATGGAAGAGGCCGACCAACTCTGCGGCCGCCTGGCGATCATTGATCGCGGAAAGCTCCTGGCGTGTGACACGCCGGCGGCGCTCAAGGCGCAGGCGCCGGGCGAGACGCTCATCGACCTCCAGCTTGATGGTCCGGCCGATGACGCGGCGATGACCTGCCGCTCTGTCGCCGGGGTTTCGCGCGTGGATACCACCGGCAATGACCTGCGCGCGTTCTCCAGCCGCGGTGGTGAAGTGCTCCCCGCGTTGATCAAGGCGGTGGAGGGATACGGCCACGCCGTGCGGAACATCAATCTCGTCAAGCCGTCACTGGAGTCGCTGTTTGTTTCGCTCACGGGCCGGAGGCTCGATTGAGCGACGCGGCGAGGGTACCTCCGTCCGACGTCTTCGTGGCGATGCTTGCGCGCGACCTCCGCGTGGCGCGCCGCGAGATCGGCTTCACGCTGGTGCGCACGCTCATGCAGCCGACGCTGCTCATGATTGTCTTCGGCTACCTGCTGCCCAAGATGCAGATGCTGCCGCCGGCGTACGTCACCACGCTGCTGCCGGGCGTGCTGGCCGTCAGCCTCGCGCTGTCGGCGGTGCAGTCGGTGGCGCTGCCGATGGTCGCCTCGTTTGGCGCCACCAGGGAGATCGAGGACCGCCTGCTCGCCCCGCTTCCCACACACCTCGTGGCGCTCGAACTCGTGGTGGTCGGCGTCATCCAGGGGGTCGTTGCCGGGCTGATGGTCCTGCCGCTCGGGCGCATCATCATGGGGAGCGCTCCGGGGCTCACGCTGTCGAGCTTCGGCCTGGTGCTCGGCATGATGATCCTCGCCGCCGCGGCATTCTCCACGCTGGGGCTCTGGCTCGGCTGTGCAGTGAACGTCAACCAGATTGGCCTGATGTTCTCGTTCATCGTGGCGCCCATGCTGTTTTTCGGCTGCGCGTACTACCCGTGGGATGGCCTGCGCGTGGTGCCGTGGCTGCAGAAGGCCGTGCTGATCAATCCGCTGGTCTACGCCTCGGAGGGCATGCGCGGCGTGCTCACCCCGGGGGTGCCGCACATGGACCCGGCGATCGTGGCGCTGGCGCTGACCGCGGTGACGGCCATCGCGTGGTGGCAAGGGCTGAAGGCGTTCTACAAGCGGGCGGTGGGATGAATAGGTGCTAGAAGCTAGGTGCTAGGTGCTAGGGCTATCACCTAGCACCTAGCACCTATCACCTAGCACCTAGCACCTAGCACCTAGCACCTAGCACCTAGCCACCTAGCCACCTCCCATCGCAATTCCGCCCCAACTCAGTACTATTCTTGCTCTCATGACCACCACCGCCCCTCTCGACCCCGCGTCCGCGCCCGCTGCCGACTCGCAGCGCTGGACCATCGACGCCGCCAAGGCCCTCTACAACGTGGACGGGTGGGGCGACGGCTTCTTTGACATCTCAGCCACCGGACGAGTGGTGGTTCGCCCCGAAAAGGCGCACCCCGAGCGCACGCTCGACCTCTTTGAGCTGGCGCTCGACCTCGAGGCCCAGGGCGTTGCCCTCCCGGTGCTGCTGCGCTTCTCCGACATCCTGCGCTCGCGCATCGAGGCGCTGCACGCGTCGTTCCAGAATGCCATCCAGGAGTTCGGCTACACCGGGGAGTACACCACGGTGTACCCGATCAAGGTCAACCAGCAGCGCCACGTCGTCGAGGAGATCCTCGCGTTCG
>CAYHCW010000163.1:0-6619 GCA_964355025.1 uncultured Gemmatimonas sp.
CAGCTCTCGGGCGAGTCCGTGACCTCCATTGATCCACGCAGCGCCGACGCCGCGGTCCTGGCCGAGCGGTGGTGGCAGGACGGGAGTACAGAGTGAAAATAGGGATCACCTGTTATCCGACGTACGGCGGCTCGGGCGCAGTGGCCACGGAACTGGGCCTCGCGCTCGCCGGGCGCGGCCACGACGTGCACTTCATTACCTATGCGCAGCCATTCCGGCTTCCCGCCTTTTCGCCGCGCATCGTCTTCCATGAAGTGTCCATCGGCCAGTACCCGCTGTTCCAGTATCCGCCGTACGACCTGGCGCTGGCCGTCAAGATGCACGAGGTCGCCAGTCAGCAGAAACTCGACCTGCTGCACGTGCACTACGCCATCCCGCACGCCACCAGCGCCTGGCTGGCCAAGCAGATGCTGCTCGAGGCCGGCGTCAACCTGCCCGTCGTCACCACGCTGCACGGCACCGACATCACCATCGTCGGGCAGGACCATTCGTACCACGCGATCACGAAGTTCTCCATCGAAAAGTCGGACTATGTCACCGCGGTGTCGGAGTATCTCAAGGACGAGACCGTGCGTGCCTTCGGCTGCGACAACCGCCGCGTGCAGGTCATCCCGAACTTCGTCGACCCCGCCGTCTTCGATCGCGCGGCCTACGACGGCGCGTTGCGCCAGCAGCTCGGCGGCGGCCGCAAGGTCCTGATGCACATCTCGAACTTCCGGCCGGTGAAGCGCGTCACCGACGTGGTGCAGATCTTTGCCGCCGTGCAGCGCGAGATACCCTCCGTGCTCGTGATGGTCGGCGACGGCCCCGACCGCTTCGCGGCGGAGGAGGAAGCGCGGCGCCTTGGCGTCGAGGCGGACGTGCGCTTCCTCGGCAAGATCGACGGGGTCGCGCCGCTGCTCGCCAGCGCCGACCTGTACCTGCTCACCACCGACCAGGAGAGCTTTGGCCTCTCCGCCCTCGAAGCGCAGGCCTGCGGTGTGCCCGTGCTTGGCTATGCGGTCGGCGGGCTTCCCGAAGTGGTGCAGTCGGAGGTGACCGGGCACCTTGGAACCGTCGGTGACATCGACGGAATGGCCGCCGCCGCCATCGGCATTCTCGGCGATGCGCAGCGATGGCAGGCCATGAGTGCGGCCGCCGTCCATCGCGCGTCCTCGCTGTTTGCCACCGACAAGGTGCTTCCGCTCTATGAGTCACTGTACGCCGACGCCGTGCGCTAGCGTCGCCTCACCCATAGCTTAGGCCCGATGAATCACATCACCGTCTGGCAGGCGGCCGTGCTGGGCACGCTGCAGGGCCTCGCCGAGTTCCTGCCCATCAGCAGCTCGGCGCACCTGTCGCTGGCCCCGTGGGCGTTCGGCTGGTCCGAGCCCGGGCTGCCCTTTGATGTCGCGCTGCATCTGGGGACGCTCGTCACCCTCATCGCGTTCTTCTGGGCCGAGTGGGTGACGCTCACCAAGGCCGCCATCGACGTGCTTGGCAAGCGCCGGGCCGAAACCATCGCCGAAAAGCGCGTGGTGTTTCTCGTCATCGCGACCATTCCGGCGGCCGTCTTCGGGCTGCTGCTTGAGAAACAGGCCGAGACGATCTTTCGGGCGCCGGCGGTCACGGCCACCGCGCTGATTGTCATGGGTGCTCTGCTCTGGTGGGCCGACCATACCGCGCCCGCCACGCGCCCGCTCGCTGAGATGACGTGGAAGCAGGCGCTGCTCATCGGCTGCGCCCAGGTGTTCGCGCTCGTCCCCGGCGTGTCGCGCTCCGGCTCCACGATGACGGCGGCGCGGGTGCTGCACTTCGACCGACAGTCGGCCGCCGTATTCAGCTTTCTCATGTCGATGCCGGTCATCGCCGCTGCCGCCGTGCTCAAGGTGCCCAGGCTCCTGGCCGACGGCATCGACGCCCCGATCATCGTCGGCGTGGCCGCGGCGGCCTTCAGCAGCTGGCTCGCCATCGCCGTGTTGCTGCGGTTCATCCGGCGCAACGGATTCGCCGTCTTTGCCATCTACCGGTTCATCCTTGGCGCGGCCATCTACGCGCTCGTGGCCTATCGTGGGTGACGTGCGAGTCGACGGGATCGACGGGATCGACGCGGTCGCGCTCGCGGCTCGGCTCGGCCTGCCCGAATGCGCGCTCTACGACCGCGTGGGTTCCACCATGGACCTCGCGCACGCGGCGGCGCAGCGCGGGGCAGGCGCCGGCACGCTGGTCCTTGCCGACTCGCAGGACGCGGGGCGCGGGCGCGGTGGCAACCGATGGGCGTCGCTGCCTGGGCGCGGCCTCTGGATGACGCTCATCGAGCGGCCGCTCTCCGCGCGCGGACTCGACGTGCTCTCCCTGCGCCTCGGCCTGTATGTCGCCGAGGCGCTCGACGTGGTGTCCACGGAGCGCGTGCGGCTCAAGTGGCCCAACGACCTGTACGCCGGCGCGGGAAAGCTCGGCGGCATCCTCGTGGAGGCCCGCTGGCGCGACCAGCGCGTGGAGTGGGTCGCCATCGGCATTGGCCTCAACGTCGTCGCGCCGGGTGACGTCGCGTCGGCCACGGGGCTCGCGCCGGGCATCACGCGGCTGGCGGTGCTCGAGCGCATCCTGCCGGCCCTGCGCGCCGCCGCTGCCGTCGAAGGTCCGCTCGCGGATGCGGAGCTCGCTCGTTATGCGGCCCGGGACTTCACGGCCGGCCGGCGCGTCGTCCAGCCTGCGGTGGGGGTTGTGGTGCGCATCAGCGCGGCGGGAGAATTGGTGGTCGACACGGACGCGGGCCAGGTGGCCTGCCGCAGTGGGTCGCTGGTCTTCGAGGAGGTGCCGTGATGCTGCTCGTGTTCGACGTCGGAAACACCGAGACCACCATTGGACTCTGCGAGGGCGACGTCGTGACGGCGCGCTGGCGGGTCACCACCGACGGCAGTCGAACGCCGGATGAGGCGTTTCTGCTGCTGCGCGCACTGCTCGATGCCTCGGGCGTGGACCGCTCGGTCATTTCGGGGTCGGCCATCGGGTCGGTGGTGCCGGCAGTGACCGGACCACTCGCCGAGGCGAGCGCGCGCCTGGTGGGCACCGCGGCGCTGATCGTCGGGGCGCAGTCCCGGCTGCCCATCACGCTCGATGTCGACGAGCCGCTGACCGTGGGGGCCGATCGGGTCATCAACACGCTCGCCGCCAGCCGACTCCACCAGCGCGACTGCATCGTGGTGGACCTCGGCACGGCAACGACCTTCGATTGCATCACGGGCGACGGCACGTTCCTGGGTGGCGTGATCGCGCCGGGCGTGCAGATGTCGGCGGATTCGCTGTTCCGGAAGACCGCCAAGCTCACCGCCACCGAGCTGGTGCCGCCGCGCAGCGTCATCGGCCGACGCACCGAGGAGTGCATTCGCGCGGGTGTGGTGCTTGGCGCTGCCGATTCCATTGATGGCCTGGTGCGGCGCATCAAGGCGGCGTGGCCCCGCAGCGAGGTGCCGCTGGTCATCGCCACGGGGGGCTTGGCGACGGCCTTCAAGCCGCTCTGCCAGGAACTTGACCTTGTGGAGCCCGACCTGACGCTTCGCGGCCTCGCCATGGCGTACGCGCTGCTCAGCTAGAGTCACACAGTCAAATCGACAGGGCAGGGGGCCGGCTTGGCAGCCGGCCCTCTGCTGTTTTGGCAGGTGTAAGCCGTTGATTTTGCACAAGTTAGCTGAATTGTTCAGCGACGCTCGGGCCTTGCGCGGAGGTGCTGCTCGACGCAGATTTCCGGAGTTGTTAGCACTCGATGGTGTTGAGTGCTAATACTTTTCGCGTCAGTACACTAATCACCCCACAAGCACGAGGAGTGCATACCATGGCAGCCAAGACCGCTACTGGGTCAAAGGTCGCGCCGCTGTCGGACCGCGTCGTCATCAAGGCGCTCGAGGAGACCGAGCAGATGCGCGGCGGCCTGTACATCCCGGACACGGCGAAGGAAAAGCCGCAGATGGGCGAGATCATCGCCGTTGGCCCGGGCCGGTACGAAGACAGCAAGCTCGTCCCGATGAGCGTGAAGGTCGGCGACAAGGTGCTGTACGGCAAGTACAGCGGCACCGAAGTGACGATCGAGACCGAGCAGTACCTCATTCTGCGCGAGTCGGACGTCCTCGCGGTTGTGAACTGAGCCACTCAAACGCATCACGGAGTAGAACCCCATGGCATCGAAGGAACTCCATTTCAACGTGGACGCGCGCGCTGGCCTCAAGCGCGGCGTTGACAAGCTGGCAGAAGCGGTGAAGGTCACGCTCGGCCCCAAGGGCCGGAATGTCGTGATCGAGAAGAAGTTCGGCGCCCCGACGATCACCAAGGACGGCGTGACCGTCGCCAAGGAAATCGAGCTGGCCGACCCGATCGAGAATCTCGGCGCGCAGATGGTGAAGGAAGTGGCCACCAAGACGTCGGACATTGCCGGCGACGGCACGACGACGGCGACGGTGCTCGCCCAGGCGATCTTCCGCGAGGGCCTCAAGAACGTGACGGCCGGCGCGAACCCGATGGCCATCAAGCGTGGCATCGAGAAGGCCGTGACCGCCATCACCGAGGAGCTCAAGAAGATCTCGGTGCCGACGACGGGCAAGAAGGAAATCGCCCAGGTCGGCACGATCTCGGCGAACAACGACAAGGAAATCGGCGACCTGATTGCCAACGCGATGGAGAAGGTGGGCAAGGACGGCGTCATCACGGTCGAGGAAGCGAAGGGCCTGGAGACGACGCTCGAGACGGTTGACGGCATGCAGTTCGACCGCGGCTACCTCTCGCCGTACTTCATCACCGATCCGGAGAAGATGGAAGTCGCCCTCGAGGACGCCTACATCCTCATCCACGACAAGAAGATCGCCTCCATGAAGGACCTGCTTCCGGTGCTCGAGAAGGTCGCGCAGACGGGCAAGCCGCTGATGATCATCGCCGAGGACATCGAGGGCGAGGCCCTCGCCACGCTCGTCGTGAACAAGCTCCGTGGCACGCTCAAGGTTGCCGCCGTCAAGGCGCCGGGCTTTGGCGACCGTCGCAAGGCGATGCTTGAGGACATCGCGGTGCTCACCAACGGCAACGTGATCAGCGAGGAAGTCGGCTTCAAGCTCGAGAACGCCGTCATCAGCGACCTCGGCCGCGCCAAGCGTCTCGTGATCGACAAGGACAACACGACGATCATCGACGGCGCCGGCGATGCCGACAAGATCAAGGGCCGCATCAAGGAGATCGACGTGGCCGTTGAGAAGTCGACGAGCGACTACGACAAGGAGAAGCTCCAGGAGCGCAAGGCGAAGCTCGCGGGCGGTGTGGCCGTGATCAACGTCGGTGCGGCCACGGAAGCCGAGATGAAGGAAAAGAAGGCCCGCGTCGAGGACGCGCTGCACGCCACGCGCGCCGCGGTCGAGGAGGGCATCGTCCCGGGCGGCGGTGTCGCGCTCATCCGCGCGCAGGTGGCGCTGAAGGGCATGAAGCTTGATGCCGACGAGCAGATTGGCGTCGAGCTCATCAAGCGCGCCATCGAGGAGCCGCTGCGCATCATCGTGGCCAACGCCGGTGGCGAAGGGTCGATCGTCGTGGAGAAGGTGCGTGCGTCGAAGGACAAGAACTTCGGCTACAACGCGCTGACCGACACGTACGAGGACCTGGTGGTGGCCGGCGTCATTGACCCGACCAAGGTGACGCGCACGGCGCTCCAGAACGCCGCGTCGATTGCCGCCCTCCTGCTCACGACCGAAGCGCTGATCGTCGAGAAGAAGGAAGACAAGCCCGCCATGCCGCAGGGTGGCGGTGGTGGTGGTGGCATGGGCGGGATGTACTAGACGACGATTTCGGAATTCGGATTCCGGATCGCGATCCGGGATTTCGATTGATGATTTCGATTTGGATCGGGGGCTCGGACTGTCGTCCGGGCCCCCGTTCCGTCGTCTACCGTCTACCGTCTTCCGCCGCCGCCCGTCCCGCCGCGCGGCCGGTCACCCACGCCCAGAGAAAGTTGTAGCCGCCAATCGGCCCGAACGCGTCGAGCACTTCGCCGCACAGGAACAGTACCGGGTGCCGGCGGCTCTCCATGGTGCGCGGGTCGATCTCCGCCAGGCTCACGCCGCCGCCCGTGACTTCGGCCTTCTTGTAGCCCTCATCGCCGGTGCAGGGCAACTCCCCGCGCACGAGCGTTTCGATGAGGCGCAAGCGCTCGTCGCGCCGCAGCTCGGCGAGGGAACGCGCGGGATCCACCGTCGCGACGCCGGCAAGCACCGCGGCGAGCCGGTCGGGCATCTCGGCGCGCAACGCGCCGATGACCCTCCGCGCGCCGTGCGGCTTCAGCGCCGCCTCCCATTGCTTGTCGTCGAGCGTCGTCCACTTCACGGTCAGGCGACCCGGCGCCTCGCCTGCCGCCCGCGAGCGCACCATCACGTGCGACACGTCGAGCACGGCCGGGCCGCTGTAGCCGCTGATCGTAAAGAGGAAGCCGCCGGTGGCCGTCGCGTGGCGATCTCCGGCGCGGGCCGTCAGCGTGACAGTCAGCGACACGCCCGAGAGACTGGCAAACGCGGGCGAATCACCGAGCAGCGGCGTCAGCGCCGCGTACGTGGGGTGCAGCGCGTGGCCGAGGGCACGGGCAATGTCGAGGCCGGCGCCGTCGCTGCCA
>CAYHCW010000164.1:0-6587 GCA_964355025.1 uncultured Gemmatimonas sp.
GCCGGGCAGCACCACGCGGTCGAGGTCGGCGATGATGTCGTCGAGCGACTCGGCGCTCTTGGGGGGCGACTTGGGGAGCTGCGCGCGAATGGCGCCCGGCGTGGTCGTGGCCAGCACGTCGTACTGGTCGACGTCGCGCAGGTAGGTGGCAATCCAGTCGGCCAGGCGGTGCGCGTGCCGGGCGAACTCGTCGGGGGAGAGGTCGGAGGTATTCGGCATAAGAGAAGGATGGGCGGGGAGTTGGAACTACAGCAACGGCTACAGCACCCGTAAGCTGTACGCTCTACGTTATACGCTATACGAAACGACAACTGAATACGACAGCTATTCTCCGTTGTTATCCGTGTGATTCGTGGTATGCTGTTGATTGGAGTTTCCCGTCAGGAGGAGCCGTGAGCGCACCAAACCTGCTGCAACAGGGCGTTGACGAGGGCATCATTAGCGAGGAGCAGCGGGATGCGCTGCTGGCGCTTGGCACTCCTGGCCACGAACCCCGCGAAGCGGCCCGCACCTTCAACGGCATTACCATCGCGTACGGCGTGGGGGCGCTGGTGGTGCTCTTTGCCTTCGGCTGGTTCCTGGTGGACCGCTGGCGTGTACTGGGCGACTCGGGAATCTTTGGGCTCGCGGTGGCATATGCCGCCGTCTTTCTGCTGGTGGCGCACGTACTGCAGCGCGAGGGGTTCGCCACGGCGCGTGGCGTGGCGGTGCTGCTGGCGGTGGCGATGGTGCCGCTGGCCACGCGCGCGCTGCTGCGGTGGAGCGGGCTGTGGACACCACAGCTTGACCTCATGTGTTCGCTGCCGGTGCGGCCCTTCACCGCGTGTCAGGGTGAGCCACTGACGATCGAGCTTGCCACCGTGGCAGCGGCGCTGCTTGCGTTGCGAACCCTGCCATTTCCACCCTTGATGATTCCCATCGCCGTGGTCTTTGTGACCCTGCCTGAACGGATGATGCGCGACTGGGTCGCGACGGATATCAACGGCGTCGTGGTCGGATGGCGGTTCATGGTGGTGGCCAGCCTGGTGGCGGCGACGGCCTACAGCATCGACCGGCGCCGTCGCGATGGCGACTACGGGTTCTGGCTGTGGATCGCCGCATCGATCAGTGCGCTGGTGGCCGGGGTCAACCTGTTTGGCGGCGATGCGTCGTTGCGGCACGCCTTCCTGCCGGCCTCGCTGGTGGTGCTGGCCGGGGCCGTGATCCTGCGGCGCCGGGTGCTGGCGGTGCTGGGCATCATCGCGCTGTTCGGCTACCTCGCGTGGCTGGCGAACGACGTCTTCAAGCTCACGCTTGCCTTTCCGCTGCTGCTCGCCGCGCTCGGCGTGGCCATCATCATCGTGACCGTTTGGCTGCAGCGGCGTTTTCCCGCCATCGTGCGCCGACTGGGGGGCGACGTGTCCAAACCGCCACAATTCCCGGGAGGCCTCGCCGTGCTGCTCACACCTGCGCTGCTGGGGGTGCTGCTGATGCAGGATGCGCGCACGATTGACCGCGAGCGCCGGGCGGATGCGCGCAGCCGCGCGCACGCCAATGCGTCGGAGATGCGGGCGCGCCGGGATTCCGTCGCCCTGCGGCGCACGCCGCGGCGGCCGTAGGCTCGTCGCGCGCGCGAGTTCCGAAACCCCTGTCCGTCCCGGCGCGTACCAATTCGAAACACCCCACGACCGGCTGATACCGGGGGCTCCCGCATGTTGCTGCACGTCCTTCCACTGGTCTTCGTTGCCGTCTTCCAGGTCAAGGTGAAGGTCGGCGTCGAGCGACGGCCCGACGACAGTACCACGGTGCGCATGAAGGTCGACACGACCAAGAAGTACGAGCGCAACGTCAACTTCGGCATCCAGATTGGCGAGAGCGGCTCCGATGACGAAGACCGGCCGGACGCCAAGCGCGTGCCCGTCACGGACGAGTTGCGACGCACGGCGTTCAAGGACCCGGTGGCGAGAGACCTGTTGCTTCGGGCTCGCGTGGCCCGCCTCACGCAGGACTCGTTGCTCGTCAGCTACGACGCGCGCACCTATCAGCGCTTTTCGGTGGGCATGGGATTGCGCGCCTTCGGCCGCGAGCGGGTGCTCATGCGTCACGAGGACGTGTCGAACGTCAGGTGGCACCGCAAGTTCGGGGCATTTGCGGTCGTCAAGGGATCGCGCACCGCGCTGCCGGCGGCCACGGACGATCAGGAACTCGAGAACATGGAGCTGGCCAGTGATCCTCCGCTGCCGTACTACCCCGGGCGCGAGGACCTGTGGATCGGCAGCGGGCTGGCCAAGGCCGAGGTGGACGAGCGGGAACTGGTGCACCCCATCGCCGAGGGATCCGAGGCGTATTACACGTACCAGACGGGCGACTCGGTGATCATGACGCTTCCCGACCAGCGGCGCATCACCTTGCGCGAGATCAAGGTCGAGGCGCGCGCCCCCAAGTGGAACCTCGCGGTCGGGTCGTTCTGGTTCGACCAGACGTCGGCGCACCTCGTGCGGGCGATCTACCGCCTGAGCGTGGCCATCGACATCTGGGCGATGGACGAGACCAAGGCGGACATGAAGGACGTCCCGCTTCTTGTGAAGCCGCTGATCTCGCCCCTGAAGGTGACCGTCGACGCCATCAGCATTGAGTACGGCCTCTACAACCAGCGTTTCTGGATGCCCAAGCTGCAGGTGCTCGAGGCCAACGCGCAGGTCAGCCTGATGCGCGTGCCGGTGCAGATGGAGCAGAGCTTCCGCTACAACGAGATCAACGGGCTCGACTCACTGCCCGGCATGCGGACGCCGCCGGTGCGGTACGCCTATGTGCGCGACTCGCTGCGAAGGATGGGCGTCGACTCGGTGACGCGAGCAAAGCTGCTGAAGGACTTCGTGGCCGCGCGCGACACGGCGCGCCGCACGCAGCGCACGGCGGACTGCGCGGCCGGCGAGACGTACACCCAGACGCGCACCCGCTACAACGGCACGCTTGCCGTGGCGGTGCAGCTGCCGTGTGACAGCAGCAAACTGTCCCGTTCACCCGAGTTCAAGGGATCGCTGCTCGAGGCGGGCGAGTCGGTGTTTGGCACCAGCGACATTGACGAGTTGAAAAAAGCACTCGACTTTGACCTGCAGGCGGGGTGGATGCCGCAGAAGCCGGTGACCGCCTGGGGGCTGGCGCACACCCGCTACAATCGCGTCGAGGGCTTGAGCACGGGCCTTCAATCGTCGATGATCCTCGGCCGCGGCTACACTGTTGTTGCGGGCGCGCGCGGCTCGTGGGCCGACCGGCAGGTGAACGGCGACCTGTCGCTGGAGCGCAGCAACGGACGATCCACGATGCGCGGCACGCTGTTTCGGCGCCTCGCGGTGGCGAGCGACTTCGGGGCGCCCCTGTCGTTCGGCGCCGGGCTGGCGTCGCTGCTGTACGCAGGCGACGAAGGGTTCTACTACCGCGCGTGGGGCGGCGAACTCACGGGCGTGACGCCGCGGTTCGGCCGCACCGAGTGGCGGGTGTTCGCCGAGCAACAGTGGAGCGCGCCCATGAACACGCGGTTCACGCTGTTCCGCGGCGCCCAGGATGATCGCGTGCTGCCAAACATCACGGCCGACCAGGCGGTGCAGTACGGCGCGTCGGTGCGGATGCAGAAGGGCTGGGGGCTCGACCCGCGCGGGTTCCGGGCGAACGCCGATGTCCGCGTCGAGGGCGCGGCGGGGGACTTCGAGTATGGCCGTGGGCTGCTCGATCTCACCGTGTCGCACGGCACGCCATTTGGCACGCAGCTGGCCATCACGAGTTCGGCGGGCGGAACCGCCGGTACGGCGCCGGCGCAGCGTGCGTTCCAGCTGGGTGGATTGCAGACCGTGCGCGGCCTCCGGCCCGGGACGATGAGCGGCAACGCATTCTGGATGGGGCGCGGGGAGCTTGCGCTGTCGCAAGGTGCCGTAAAGCCGGTGCTGTTTGGTGACGTCGGCTGGGCCGGAGACAGGAAGAGCTTCTCCAGCCCCGGCCGCCCGATGAGCGGCGTGGGCGTGGGGGCGTCGATTCTCGACGGGATGATCCGGTTCGACGTGGCGCGGGGGTTGTACCCTCAGCAGGCGTTTCGCATCGACCTGAGCGTTGAGGCGAGGTTCTAGGCAACGGGGCAGGGGTGGTTGCGCAAACACGGCCGAAGCAGTCAAATCATCCGAGGCCCCCAGCCACCCAAGTCCAGTTCTCGTGACCGACCCGACCCAGGCATCAGGCGACGACGCCTCACGCGCTGAGATCCTGCATTGGCAGGGCCGGTATCGCATTGGGCTTGCCGCGATCATTGCCGGCACCGCGCTGCTGTTGCGCGCGCTGGGCGTCGTCTCGGGCCAGTCGCTCGCCGTCGCCCGACTGGGCGACGACGGGGCCACGCAGGCATTTGGCGCAACGGCCGTGGCCTACATGCTGCTCATTGCGGTGCTGCGGTGGCGCCTGGGCGTGCGGCGGCTGGCATCGTCACGCATGGTCGGCCTGATGCTCGTGTCCGACGTGGCGACGATCTACCTGTGCGCCCTGCTGCTCACCCCGGTGGATCAGTACGACCGTACGCTCATCCTGGCGATGTTCCTGGTGCAGTTCACCCAGCTGTATTTCGGCTGGTGGATGACGCTGTTCCAGCTGGGCGCCGTGGCCGTCTGCTATACGTCGCTCATCGCCCTGGCGCGCAAGGCGGGGGCGATGGACGCGCCCAGTGAACAGCTGTGGACGTTTGCGCTGTTCTGCACGGGCTCCATAACGTACGCCTGGTTGCTGGGGCATCAGGGCGACCGCATGCGGCGCCTGACGCGGCTGTTCGACCGGGCGAGCGAGGGAGACTTCGATGAGGCGTACGAAGACCGTCGCGACCAATTCCCGGATCACATCACCGAGATCGGACGCGCGTTCAACAAGTTGCGGGGACACCTGGAGACGATCATCCTCACGGACCCGCTGAGTGGGTGCTTCAACCGCCGCGGGTTCGAGCAGTTTGCTGCGCGCGAAGTGTCGCGCGGCATCCGTGCCAAGTGGGCCATTTCCATCCTCGCGCTCGACGTGGACCACTTCAAGCAGATCAACGACGACTTTGGGCACCTCACCGGCGACGAGGCGATCAAGGAGATCGGCGCGCTGCTGCGCGAGACGGCGCGCGCCGGCGACGTGGTGGCACGCACGGGCGGCGAGGAGTTCGCGATCCTGGCCCCCGAGACCGACGAAGTGGGCGCGGCGCACCTGGCCGATCGCATCCTGCACGCGTTTCGCACGCGGACCTTCGTCAGTGTGCGCGGGCGGATGCCGATCACCATCAGCATCGGCGTGGCATCGGACCAGGCGGGCGCCGAGGACATCGTGCGCACGCTGACCGCGCGCGCGGACGAGGCCCTGTACGTGGCCAAGCGCAACGGGCGCGACCATGCCGTGCTCTGGAAGACGGGACTGCGTGCCTTCGATGGTGGCGGCGCGCGCCTCTCGCGTGAGATGGAGCGCCCCCGCTAACGCGGCACGGTCGGCTCCTAGATCGCCATCGTCCCTTCGGCGACCAACACCGCCGCGCCACCCACACGAATGGCGGTGACCGCACCATCGGCCTTGTCGGCCTCGATTTCCAGCCGGCTTGGACGCCCCATTTCCACGCCCTGATCGATGGTCCACGCCAGCGTGCCGCCGCGCGTACGCGAGCGGGCGGCGAGGTAGCCGGCAAAGGCCGCCGCCGCCGAGCCGGTGGCCGGATCCTCGGGGACGCTGATGCCTGGTGCAAACATCCGCGCGCGATAGTGGTGCTCCCCGCCGTCGGGATCGGCGGCGTACACCCAGATCATCGACGCCCAGGCGTTGGCGAGCGTCTCATCCCAGCGGTCGACCTTCACGCGCGAGCGGCCGAGGGCGTCGACGCTCGTCAGCGGCACGATGAGGAACGGCAGCCCGCACGACACGGCCTGCGGTTTTTCCGACGTGCCGAGCAGGTCGCCCGTTTCGAGGCCGAGCATGCGCGCGATGACACCGCGCGACGGTACGGGTGGGCCGACCTCGGGCAGCTTGGCCACGCTCAGCTGGGCCCACCCGCCGCCGACGTGCGAGTCGCGAATGACCACGGGCACCGGCCCCACGTTCTCCTCGAAGACGATGCGGGTCTCGCTGCCGGTCAGTGCAATCTCCCCGGTGGCGGCCAGCACCACGGCGGTGCCCACGGTCGGATGCCCGGCGAACGGCACCTCGCCGCCGGGCGTGAAGATGCGCAGACGGCGGGTGTGCCCAGGCTGGTCCGCCGGGTAGACGAACGTCGTCTCCGAGTAGTTGAACTCCCGGCAGATCGGGAGCAGCAGATCCTCGGGGATTCCGCGCGCGTCCGGAATAACGGCCAGCTGATTGCCGCCAAACCGGAAGTTCGTGAAGACGTCAGTGGTGACGAAGCGGATGCTAGGCACTAGGGGCTAGGGCTAGAGGTAATTGGCCGACAGCAGACCGCGGATAGCGGAGAGCGTACAACGTAGAGCTTACAGCTGCTGTACGCTCTCCAATCTTGCCCGAAACCCCTACTCTTCAGCCATGAAGGGGTACCGATAGTCCGTCGGCGGCACGAACGTCTCCTTGATCGTCCGTGCGCTCACCCAGCGCAT
>CAYHCW010000165.1:0-1406 GCA_964355025.1 uncultured Gemmatimonas sp.
GGGTCGTTTGCGCGTCCCAAGGGACTGGCGGTGGACAGCGAAGGCCACGTGTACGTGGTGGACGCCGCGTTCAACAATGTCCAGATCTTCGACGACAAGGCCCAGTTGTTGCTGTTCTTTGGGCAGATGGGGCAGCGCGACGGGGAGTTCGACCTTCCGTCGGGCATGTACATCGACGCCCGGGATCGCATCTACGTGGCGGATCGTGGCAATAACCGCCTGGTGATTTTTCAGTACCTCCGGGAGCGCGCGCGCTAGCAGGCGCTCGTGCGTGGCGTCCCGGGGTTGAAGGTTGTCGTTCTGCAATGCCGAAGTGCGATGCACCAGTCACCTGATTCACATTCCTTACCAATCCACAGCACCGGAGTACACATGCAGCGCCACTCGAAGCTCTTCCTTGGGACCCTTGCGGTAGTTCTTCTGTCCCTGACCGCCACCGCGACCGCGTCTGCGCAAATCACGGGCACCAAGCACGACCTGTCCGCGACCGCCACGACGCTCGGCGTGACGAACTACAACCAGATCTGCGTCTATTGCCACGCGCCGCACAACGCCTCGACCACGCTGCCGCTGTGGAACCACACGCCGACGACCACCGTCACGTTCCAGATGTACAATTCGGCGGCCAGCTCCACCATGGACATGACGGTCGGCACGGCCCCGGGCACGGTGTCGCTGGCCTGCCTGTCGTGCCATGACGGGACCATTGGCCTGGACGTTGTCCAGAACGTGCCGGCGGGCAAGAGCACAACGCCGGCGGTCAAGATCACGGGCACGCACCTGCTGGGCGCCGACCTCCGCAACGACCATCCGATCGCCGTGACGTACAACGTCACGCTGGATGCCGCGTTCAACCCCATCGTTGCGGGCAAGGTGGGCGCCGCACCGCTCTATGGCGCCGGCAAGGATCAGGTGGAGTGCGCGTCGTGCCACAACGTGCACAGCAATACGAATGCGCCGTTCCTCCGTGCTCCCAACACGGGCAGCGCGCTTTGCCTGACCTGCCACATCAAGTAGCATCACGAGGAGCACCCGGGGCAACGCGCCGTCACTGGCACGTTGCCCCGCGAAGAACCTGAATCGCGAGGGAGGTAGTGTGCGCGTGTTCGCCGGGCGACCGGGGCGTCGGATGGGGGCCGTGGTGTTGCTGGCCGGACTCTCCGTGCTCGGGGGATGCAGCCGGCGCATGCTTGCGGCGTTCTTTGACTTGCCGCAGACGTCCGGGCGACCGGCGCCGGCGCGCGAGGCGCCCGGCGCGCCGGGAGCCACCGCGGCGCTTTCCGCTGTTGCACGTGGGCCCGCGCCGGTGCTGGAGGGGACCTTCGATGAAGACAGTGCGCTAAAACTTCTCCCCAAAGACGGCGCGGGCAACATCGACTGGCTCGCCGCCGAGCGGCGCGGCATCA
>CAYHCW010000165.1:1506-6587 GCA_964355025.1 uncultured Gemmatimonas sp.
TGCCACGACAAGGTCGCCTTTCCGGTTGAGACGGGCTGCGAGCGGTGCCATACCCGGCTTCCACCCGCCGAGGGCGGGGCGAAGCCGCAGCTGCTGGGTACGTCCACGCTGCAGCGGGCGAAGCCCGACACGGCGGCGGGCAAGGGGGCCAGTGGTGACTTTGTCGGCCTCGGCACCGACCAGTTTCCCGCTTCGCGCTTTCCGCATTGGGTGCACCGCGCGCGCTACGCGTGCAAGGCCTGCCACACGGAGCTGTTCGTGCCCAAGGCCGGCGCCAACGTGATTACGATGAAGACGATGGCGGAGGGCAAGGGGTGCGGGGCGTGCCACGATGGCAAGAGCGCGTTTGGCGTGGGCCTCAACAACTGCGACCGGTGTCACACCCCCGCCGTGGTGCCGACACCCAAGAAATAGTCTGTGCGCCCCCGCCCCCTCCGCTTCCTGCAAGTCCTGCTGGCCTTTGCAACCGCCGCCGCACCGCGTGTTGCACCAGCGCAGTGGCTGCGCCTCAACCCGGGGGGCGGGGAGGTGGGCGTGGAGGGGCGGGACGATCAGTTCGGGAATGGCGGCAGGAGCGCCGCGTCGAACACGCAACTGAGCCAGTGGCTCAGCGTGCCGCTGTCTGGTGTGCTGATCAGTCCGCAGATTGCCTCGTACTCGATCAGCATTCGGCCCACGTGGGGTCAGCAGACGGTGACGGGCCAGCCCGCGCGCTACGGCCGACGGTCGGTGGGGCTGGGCGGAACGGTGACCATCCTGCCGTCGGCGTTGCTTTCGCTTGGGCTCAACGCCGATCGCACGACGGGCGGCAGCGACGGCGGGCTCGGCACCAGCACGCGCAATACGTCGCGAGCGGGGGGCGGGTCGCTGCGGTTGCGGAGCGCGGCGTTTCCGATTGTCGCGGAATGGCACGCGCGCAGCACGAGCGACGTGTGGCAGGCGTCGGCGGTTCAGGCACCCATCTTCCGGGACGAGACGCTGCGCTCGCTGCGCATCACCGGCCAGAGCTCGAAACTGCGGACGTCCCTCGAGCGCCTGCGCTTTGAGGACCGCGTCGGCGGGCTCGGTTTCAGCTCGGTGGGCGGCTCGGTGCTGCATGCCCTGTCGTGGGGCAAGGGAAGCAACATGCAGACGCTGCTCGAAACGCTGAACCGGGACGGGCGGGAGCGACAGCGCCGCCAATCGGCTTCCGAACGGCTCTTCCTGCAGCACACGACCGCGCTGGCGACCGAGTACATCGTCGATGGCAGGAAGAACGCCGGCACGGATGGGACATCGGACGAACTGTCGACGTCGGCGCTGATGCACTACCGGCCGCGGGAGTGGATGACGGCGGGGGTCCGGGCGATGTCCGCGACGAGCGTGTTCGCCACGGGTCGCATGGGGAGGGAGAGCGTGACGCCGTCGCTGCGCATCGAGGCGAAACTTCCCGGCGGGGCGCGGCTGATGGGGGCCATGAGCGCAGGTTACGAGCGCGTCAGCCAGCAGATGCCTTCGGAGAGCTGGATCCAGGTGGTGGACGAGCCCTATACTGTTGGGGCATCGCGGGTGCTGGCGCTCTCGCACGAGCGCGCGGACGGCGACCAGATCAAGGTGTACAATGCCGCGCGCACCATCGCGTACATTCCTGGCATTGACTTCCGGGTGAGCGTGCTGGGTTCGGTGGTGCGCATCGACGTGCCGCTGGCCAGTCGCATCGCCGTGGGCGACGCGGTAGTGGTCACGTACCGGTACCAGGCGCTGAGTGAGGGGCAGTATGAGGTGCGGAGCGGCGAGGCATTCGTGTCCCTGGTGATGGGCGGCTTCTCCGTGACGCCATCCGCGTCCATGCGGCGCGGCCGTTCGCTCTCGGGGAGTAACGGTGCGCGCTCCGAGCCAGGCATCGATCCCATGAGCAGCGGCGACGACTACGTGTTGGCGGCCGGCTTCCACCGTCCGACGCGGATTGGTCAGATTGACCTGGACGTCTCGCGCCGGACGCGTGAGGGCTCGACGGCGGATTATTCGATTGGTGAAGTCCGCGCCGGCTACCAGCCGCGCCCGCTGGGCGCGCTGCGATCGTCGGTTGGCGCGTCGGTGTCGCGTTCCCGCTCGCCGAACCAGGACGTGCGGGCCGTGATGTCCGATGCGACCCTCTACTGGTCGCTGACGCAGAACGCACACGTGCAGGCGTCACGCGAAAGCTGGCTGTGGGCGCCGAGTGGCTTCGCCTCAGAGGAAACCGTCATCTGGAATGTGCAGCTCGGGTGGTCGGTGGGACTGGTGGAAGCCGAGTTCTCATATCTGGTGCAGCGTCGCGTCGTCAGGAGCATCGACGACAATCAGCGTCGCCTCTTTGGCCGCTTTGTGCGGAGGTTCTAGCTCTATGCGAACATCGGGTGCGTCGATGGGGCGACTGGCGTTGCCGCTGCTGGCCGGCGTGCTGGCGCTGGCGGCGGGCTGCTCGCGCCAGGGAAGCGCCGGTGTGAAGTTCGAAGCCGTGGCCCAGGCCGAGCCGCCGCTCGTCTGGCCCACAGCGCCCGCGGCACCACGCATCCGTCATCTGGCGAACGTGGCGACGCCGGGCGACGTCGGCGCGCGCGGCACCTGGTTCAGCCGGATGGTGCGTGTGTTCACCGGCGGCGCTGAGCCGCGTCTGCAGCGGCCGCACGGGATTGCCGTGGATACCGCCGGCCGCGTGTACGTGGCCGACATGGCGCTGCGCGGCGTGCACGTGTTCGACCCCGTGAACGGGCAGTACCGCTTTCTCACCACCACCGGGAAGCGCGGGTTCCAGTCGCCGGTTGGTGTGGCGCTGGACGCGGCCGGCAACGTGTACGTGTCCGACAGCGAACTGGGCGAAGTGGTGGTGTTCGACGCCGCCGGCAAGGAGCGCCGCCGCATTCGCGAGGGCCTCGAGCGCCCCACCGGGGTAGCGTTCGACCGGCGCCATGCGCTGCTCTATGTCGCGGACACCAAAGGGCACCGGATCGCCGTGTTCGATTCCACCGGGCGGGCGCGGGCCTCGATTGGGAGCCGCGGGACGGGCGAGGGCGAATTCAACTTTCCGACGAATGTCGTGGTGGCGCCGGACGGCAGCCTGCTGGTCACCGACGCCATGAACTTCCGGGTGCAGGTCTTCTCGCCCGACGGAAAGTTCCTGCGGCAGTTCGGCCACAATGGTGACGCGCCGGGCAGCATGCCCCGGCCCAAGGGCGTCGCGCTCGACTCCGAGGGACACGTCTACGTGGTGGATGGCCTGTTTGACGTGATCAACGTGTACGACGCGTCGGGGCGGCTGCTGCTGACCTTTGGCGGGGCTGGCCACGGGCGCGGCGAGTTCTGGCTCGCGTCGGGCATCGCCATCGACCGCCAGGACCGGGTGTACGTGTCGGATTCGTACAACGGCCGCATCCAGGTGCTGCAGTATCTCGCGGAGGCGCGATGACCAGCGTCCAGGGGGTGAGGCGCCGGGTGGGCGCGACGTTGGCCCTGGCGACGTGGCTGGCCGCGGGGCTTGGCAGTGTGGCGGCCACCGGCGCGGCGCAGTCTGCGATTCGCAACACGAAGCACAACCTGTCTGCGACCTCGGCGAACCCGGTGCGGGCCACCTCGGCGACGGCCATGTGCGAGTTCTGCCACGTGCCGCACTGGGGGCGCACGGATGCGCCGCTCTGGAACCGGAGTTCGTCGGTGGCCACGTACACGCCATACACGAGCCCGTCGCTCCAGGGGAGCGTGGGGCAACCCACGGGAGCGTCCAAGCTGTGCCTCTCGTGCCACGACGGCTCCATAGCCACCGGCGCGGTGCTTGTGGTGCCGGGCACGTCGGCCGCTGGGACGATTTTGATGACCGGCACCGGCGCCGGCGGCGTGATGCCGGCCGGCACCTCTTTTACCGGCACGAACCTCACCAGTGACCACCCCGTGTCGTTTGTGTATGACCAGACCGTTCGCATCAACGACGGCGAGCTGGTGGACCCCTCCACGCTCTCGGCGACCTCCGTGAAGCTGATGGAGGGCGTGACGGCAGGCGTCAAGAACACCATGCAGTGCTCCACCTGCCACGATCCGCACACCGACGTGCGGCCGCACTTCCTGCGGATGGCGCCGACCGGCCGAACGGGCAACCTGTGCCTGGCCTGCCACACCAAGACTGGCTGGGCGGGGAGCACGCACGAGTCATCGACGGCGAGCGTGACCATCAATGCGCTGACGGCTCCAGTCAACACGCATTCGTGCATGCAATGCCACTCGCCGCACGCGGATGCAGGCGCCCAGCGCTTGTTGCGCGTGGGGGCCACGGCCGGGGTCTCCACCATGGAGAACACCTGCTACCAGTGCCACAAGACGGCCGGCGTGGGGCAGAATATCCAGGCCGAGTTTGCCAAGCTCAGCAAGCATCCCGTGGCCCTGGCAACGTATGCGGGCAGGCACAACCCGCTGTTCATCACCCAGCCGCCCACCGGGCTTCCCGAGAACGTGCTGCTGCGGCCCGGCGTCCCGGCGCCGGACCCGCGGTTTACCGACCAGCAGCACGTGGAGTGCGTGGACTGCCACAACCCGCACCGGGCGACGAAGGCGAACAAGCTGGAGGGAATGCGCGGCATTTCGATGTCCGGCGCCATCCTGAACAACGTGCTCAACGACTCGTCGGCCGCCGGCCCGTCGACTCAGTACGCGGTCTGCCTGCGGTGCCACGGCGACAGCTTTGCGACGGCGCTGCCGGCCACGCTCGCAAGCGGGCTCACGCCCAAGAACAAGCGCACGGAGTTCCAGTCCACCAACAGCTCCCAGCACGCGGTGGGAAGTGTGGGGCGCAACAACTCGAACAACCTGAATGCGCAGCTGACGCCCTACGGGCTGAGCGTCAACTCGGTGATCAAGTGCTCGGACTGCCACAACAACAACGCCTACTCCACGACCACGGGGCGGGTGGTGCCCGTGGTGGGGACGCCGTCGGGTCCGCACGGGTCCACCAACACCCGCATGCTGCGGGCGGCGTACCGGAACACCTGGAATCCCGGCGCGACGTTCAGCGCGGCCAGCTACGCGCTGTGCTTCCGGTGTCACAGCCAGACCGTGCTGATGGGGTCGGCGTC
>CAYHCW010000166.1:0-6566 GCA_964355025.1 uncultured Gemmatimonas sp.
CCCGCTCGTGCTGCTCGACGAGGCGCATGTGAACTTCCATACGCTCGACGGCCGGTACCTTATGTTCGGCCGCGTGGTGGCCGGGGACGGCTACCGGGTGCGCCCGAGCCGCGTGCCCTTCTCCGCCGAGGCGCTCAAGGACGCGCGCGTGCTGGTGATCGCCAACGCGTTGCACGCTGCCAATGCCGACAAGTGGGAGCTGCCGACTCCTTCGGCCTTCGCGAGCGCGGAGATTGCCGCGGTGCAGGACTGGGTGCGCCGCGGCGGCGCGCTGCTGCTCATTGCCGACCACATGCCGTTTCCCGGTGCGGCGCACGACCTCGCCGCGGCCTTCGGCATCCAGATGCTGAATGGCTTCGCCTACGACTCGACGCGCAAGGTCAGTCGCATGCGTTACACGCGCTCCGACGGATCACTCGCGTCGCACCCGATCACCGAGGGGCGCGGCGCCGCCGAGCGCGTGGACTCCGTGATTGCCTTCACTGGGCAGGCATTCCGCGTCGACGGGCCGGCACGTGCACTCATGACCCTCGGCGCCGGCACCACGGTGCTCCTGCCGCGAGTCGCCTGGGAGTTCGACGCCAAGACGCCCAGTGAGCGCGGTGACGGGCTGCTGCAGGGAGCCGTCGTGTCGTTCGGCGCGGGGCGCGTGGCCGTCTTTGGGGAGGCCGCCATGTTTTCGGCGCAAGTGGCCGGACGGCAACGAAACCCCATGGGAATGAACGATCCCTCCGCGCCACAGAACGCGCAGTTCCTGCTCAATGTGATGCATTGGCTGTCGGGAGCGCTGCCACTGGCTCGCTAGGCGCAACTGGGACGCCCGAAGGCTACGGGCACCTCTTGCCGCTGCTGCCGGTCGTGCCACTCGCGCCGCCCGGCAATGGCGGCAACGGTGCTCCCGACGATCCGGTTGCCCCGGAGGTGCTCACGCAGCCCTTGCCGGAGCCCTTCCTGTCGCTGGAGGACGAGGACGAGGAAGAAGTCGACTCGCGACCGCCACCACTCCTGCCCAAGCCGGAGCCGCCACCCACTGGCGGGAACCCGGCGGATCCGCGGCTGCTGCCGCTGAGAGAGCCGGAGCGTGAACCACTCCCCCTGGCGGCGGAGCCACCGCCATATGATGCCGACGAGCCGCTGGCCGCTCCCCTTCCACCATCGCGTCCGGACGACTGGTTGCTCACGAATGCGATGCCCGCATCGCCGTGATCGACGGTCGAGCCCGGGATTCTCTCTGGCGAGCACCCTCCGGCCACCGCGCCCAATAGGGCGACAGCCGCAGCGGCGAGGTGCCTGACAGGAGGGCGTGACGTCATCAAGGAACGGCCCGGGGAGAGTGTGCGCAACGACCTGTGAGTATGTCGTGCAGGGTGCCGCCGGTCAATAGAGCGACGATCTCCACTACGGCGCGCCGCGCAGCGCCCACACGGCAGCGCGCCGCACCTCGAACCGCTCCGATGCCAGCCGGTCGCCACCGGCCCAGATGCTGACCTGCCACACGCCCTCCTCCTTGGCCTCGTCGAGGCCCGGATGGTACCAGCTGACCTCCCAGTCCGCCGAGATGTGGAAGTCGAACTCGTGGACCACCCGGCGCGGTGAGACCAGCCGGATGCGCACGTCGATGTCGTCCGGCAGGAAGCTCCACCGGTTCCAGACAAACACGGTGTCATTCGGCGCCATCACCGGTGTCTCCACGAACCCCTCGCCCTCTCCGCGGGTGAAGTGCCCGACGCGCAGCTGCGGCGGCTCGATGCGCGCGTAGTTCGCCCGCGTCACCACGCGGCGCTTCGTCGTGTCGTAGCCGGCCAGCCGGCGCGCGTAATCGTAGTTGGCCCAGACGTACCAGTCGGCCGCGAGGTCGCGGTACGTCCGCACGCGCTCCGTGTTCCGTTTCGCCACGTTGCGCTGCTCGGTGGAGTCGCTGGACAGGTCGTACAGCTCGGGCTGTCGACCGTCGAGGTGTGCGATGTACTTCCAGCGCCCATCGCGCAGGCCAAACTGCGCCGGATGCGAGTCCTTGTGAAAGTACGCGATGCGCGGACGGTACGACGTGGCCGTCAGGTCCTGCCCCGGCACAGCGGGACTCGCCAGCCCGACCAGCGAGAGCATCGTGGGCATCGCGTCGCCGTGTTGCCCGATGCGTCGCGAGACGACCGCTCCTCCGCCGAGCCCGGGAGCAGCGACAAAGAGGAAGTTGCGGATGTTCTCCTCGTACAACCGGTTGCGATGAACCCAGTTGTCCACGTGCAGGTCCGCGAACGCTTCACCGTGATCGCCAGTCACGACAATCAGGGTCTGGTCGAGGACGCCGCGGACCCGCAGGTCCTCGACCAGGCGCCCGATGGCGGCGTCCACGTAGTGCAGCGAGTTCAGGTAGCGCGCGGCATCATCCTCTCCGCTGGCGGGACCCTTGTCGCTGCCCCACGTGCCATACGGATGGTGCGAGGCGACCGTATGGAACTCGACGAAGAACGGCTGGTCCGTGCCGATCTCGTCGAGCCAGCCGGCGACGAGCGGACGCATGGCGTCCTCGTTGACCCCCCACGAGGTAATCTCCTGATCCGGCGACAGCGTGGTCGCGCCATCCTGATAGTGGACGACGGTGTCCCACGGCATCGTGCGATAGAACTCGCGCAGGTAGCCGAAGCGGAGGTCCGGCGCGGCAAACAGTCCCGTGCGGTACCCGGCATCGCGGAACGCACTCACCAGCGTCGGCGCCTGCAACGGGAGCGTGAGCTCGTCGCCGACGCTTCCCCAGGTGATGGCGTGCCCGCCGGTCATGATCGGCACGTGCGCGCGCGTCGTGGCCGGATAGACGCCGTAGACCTCCGGGAAGATCAGCGCATCGGCCGCCAGGCGCGCAAAGTTCGGCGTGACGGCCGGGTCCGGATGTCCGTCGCGCAGCAGTTGTCGCGCCCCCACGGATTCGAGCACGATGAACACGACGTGCTTGCGCCCCGACGCACGCACTTGCGCGGCGCGCGCGAACAGCGTGGCATCCGACGACGAATCGCTTCGCCAGTCGCGGTCGCGCAGTTCTGCCAACTCCGCCCCGCTCGTGGGGTCGCCGCGCGGCACGGCCACGGCCTCCGGGGCCGGCCAGACCAACCCGACCAGGGGAAATCGGTCGAGTTCGAAACGCTCACGCACGTTGCGCAGCACGGGGACCGTGAGCGCGGCATAGGCGCCGACCGCCAGCAGCACGTTTGCCGTGTGCGGCGCCGCACGTTCAACCTCCGGCGATCGTGACACGAGCCGACGGAACAGTGCCGGCAGCAGCAGCGCGAGGCACCCGAAGTTGATGTACGTCATCCAGTCCGCATCACTGCCCGCCGAACCCAGCAGCCGCGGTATCGCCACGCCGAGGTCGAGCATCCCACCGTCGGTCTGCGAAAGCGTCATGTGGTCGTGGAATCGCTTGAACACGAGCTGGTCGAACGCGACGAGCACAAGCACCGCGGTGGCAACGAACCATGCGCCATACGCCCAGGAACGGCGCCGCGTCCCCCAATAGGTCACGGCGCCCACCAGCCCGGCGGCCACGAGCGACTGCCACTGCAGGAACGGCAGGGCGAGGAGGAAGTGCAGGGGCGAGTCGCCGTCGCCACGCACGGGCGCGACATAGCGAAGGAAGAGTTGCGCCTGCACCATGGTCGTGAAGACGAAGACCACCAGCACGACCTGCAGGGCGAGGTGCGCGCGGGTCTCACGGCTCCGGTGTTCGCGCGCGGGGCGCGACGGCGTCGCCATCAGAAGAGGACGGTCGGCCACGCGCGATCGGGGCGCCAGACGCGCGTGGGCAGCTGGCGCCACCACGTGCCGGCCCCGTTGGCCTTGAACTCCGTGGCCATGTTGTCGTCCGTGATGTTCCACAGGTCGTTGGCGCGCCGCAGGTCGGGCGCGAGTTCATCGCTCGCCGCGGCGAGAAACTCGTCGAGCGTCCGTGCCGCCTGCTCGCCGCGGATGCGCGGCGCACCGTCGGGCGCCACGACCGTCAACAACGCGGCGCGACGTTCGGCGGCGGTCAGGTCGAACGGCGCGTCACTCGCCGCCACGAAATTCGAGACCCTCACCACGTGCCGAAAGACGCCGGCGGCGGTGTACATCACGTCCAGCGAACCTGTCGTATTGAAATACGCCACGCCCCCGGGCGCGAGATGCGCCTTCAGCTCGCGCAGGAACTCGGCCGAGAGAATGTGCGTGGCCCCGGATCGCCAGTGCCAAGTGCCATTGATGACCACCAGGTCGAACTGACGTCGGGGATTGCGCGCCATCCACCGGCGGCCATCGTCAAAATGCAGCGTCACGCGCGGGTCATCGAGTACGCTCGAGATTTCGGGGTAGTGCCACATCACGTCCACGTACGACGGATCGAGCTCGATGATCGTGAGCGAGTCGACGCCTCGCGTGTCGGCGAGGATGCGGGCCCACGACCCGGTGCCCAGCCCGATCTCGAGCACGCGGCGCGGCGCGCGATGGAGCGCCGGCACGAAGAACGCCCGGTTGATCAGGTTGGTATTCGACACCGGATCCAGGCTGAACCCGCCGTCGTACAGTCCCTCGCCGTACTCCCGTCCCGACGGCCAGACGCCGACGACGCCTGCGCGCCCCTGCGCCACGAACTGGTACCCGGGCAGGTATCCTTCCGTGCCGAAGTGGATCTTGGGAAGAAACAGCCGGAACATCTCCGCGTGCGTCCCGAGCGCCAGCAGCGCGCCCAGCGCGAACACCGTCACTCCGGCGCGCCGGTGGCGCTCGGGCGCGACAAGCCACAGCGCCTGTGACACGCCGAGCGCGGCCAGCGAGACGATGAGGATGTTGTGCTCGAGCGTCTCCACCTCGAGCATCACGTATCCAGTGACCAGCGGCCCGGCCGCACAGCCGAGCACGTTGGCCAGCAGCATGCGCGAGGTGGCGGTGCCGGCCGACATGCCCGTGCCCGACGCGACCTCGCACAGGAGCGGCAGGATGCCTCCCATGGCCGCCGACGTGAGCGCCGTCGCCGTGAGCAGGACGTACCGCCCCGCCGTACCGTTCCACGTCAGCACCTGCGCGCCCACCGGCATGGCGACGTAGAAGAGCACCGCCGACACCGCGACCATGACCGCGATAAAGCGCAGGTTTCCCAGCCCCAGCCGCGCCTGCAGCGGACGGCCGACGAGGGCACCGAGCGCCAGCCCGAGCAGGAAGAATCCGAGCGCGTGCGCAAAGGTCTCCGGCCGGTTGTCGTTGGCGCTGCCGATGACCTTGATCCAGAGGGTCTCCTGGCTGATCGACAGGAAGCCGGTCACTGCGGCCAGCCCGTACAGGAAGCGAAGGGACGGAGTGCGCGACTCAGCCACCCGCGACCTCCGCCACCTGCCGGCGCTGCACGATCCAGAACGCGAGCAGCGCCACCGCGAAGTTGCCAGCCGCCGCCACCCACGTCGCCCCGCGCAGCCCGGTGAACGCGAAGATCACGTCGACGGTGAGGAAGCACGCCACGGCGCTGCCCAGCGTATTCACGAAATAGAGCCGGGCCACCGCACGCCCCACGTCGTGATACGTGTGGTGCAGCCACGCCACCAGCACGGGAAGCGTCGCGCCCATCAGGAAGGTCGGGATGGCAAGCAGCGCGTACACCGCCACCGCCATCGTCAGCAGCGACGATGCGCGGGCAGATTCGCCGACGCGGTAAATGAGCGGAAGGCTGACCAGGCCGAACAGGCCGATCCCCAGCTCGATGGCCACGAAGATCGCCGGGAGCCGCGCGGGCGAATACCGCGACAGCCGGCCGCCCGCCAGCGCGCCCAGGCCGAGGCCGAGCATGAAGATCGAGACGATGATCGTCACCGGCTCCATGTTCACGCCGAAGTAGCGAAAGAGCGTGCGCTGCCACGCCACCTGGTACACGAGTGCAGCCGCGCCCGACACGAAGAACAACACCGACAGCGCCGTCACCTGCCCGTCCGCACCGGTGCGTGCACGGCGCGGCACCGCCCGCCGCAGCACGAACAACTGCGCAGCGGCGAAGAGCGCCAGCAGGGTCAGCGTCACCGGCGTGACGAGTTGCACGCCTCCCGCGGTGGCGAGCGTCAGGAGGAAGACCGCGTACGTCGTGGTATCGTGGCGACGGTACGCGTCGGCAACCGCATGCGACCGGGAGAAGCGCGCGACCGCCCAGCGCAGGGCCGCGCGCACCACCCAGGCCAGGGCCGCGCCTCCCTGCCCGGCCACGACGCCCTGAATGAGCACCATCAGCCACGACACGCCGGCCACATCGGTGGACGACGCCAGGCGCGACAGCGCGATGGTCGCACCGCTGACGGCGCCGATGACTACGAGCAGCCGGTCGGCGTGCGGGGCTTCAGAAGCAGGAGCAAGAGGCACGCGCGGAAACTATCCGGCGGGGGCCAGCGACGATAGCCAATGTCGAGCCCCCGCCCCGCGCATCCGCCGCGCCTGCGCTACGCGGCCACTTCCACCGGCGGCTGGTCAGGGAATTCGCCCTCCCACCGCGCCATCACCGCCGCGGCGAGGCAGTTGCCCACGAGGTTGATCGACGTGCGCGCCATGTCCATCACCGCATC
>CAYHCW010000167.1:0-6556 GCA_964355025.1 uncultured Gemmatimonas sp.
ATGCCAATAGCGGAGGGGGGGTGAAATCGAGCGCGTCAAGCTCGACCGGACTTCAGGTGTGGGTGGCCTATCCGCAGACCGTGTTTAACCTCATGAACGGCACTACGAAATTGGCAACTGCAACGGTCACGGCCAGCTGCGCGTTGGGGACGACCTGGAACGGAAGCACGTGTGTAACGGTGCCGGTCAACCGCTCACCCACGCTGACGCGGACGAGTATCAGCGGAGCGAGTGTGGCGATGGGCGCAGCTTACTCGATCACGGTGAACGCAGCCGATGCGGACGGGAATCTGTCCAACGTAGATTTGAACTGGAACGATGGCACCGCAATAGAGCGCAAGACAGTCAGAGGGAGTTCCGCCAGCGTGACGTTTGCGCGAACATACGCCACGGTGCGCACGATCAACTCGCTGCGCATTGGCGAGGACGCCACCGTCATTGGCACGGTCGTGAGCAAGGGTGTGCTGCCCACGCGCAAGGGACTGCGCGTCTTCCAAGCGGTCGTGCAGGACGCCAGCGGGCTCATTGAGGCGTCGTGGCCGGGGCAGCCGTTTCTCGACCGCTCCATCAACAAGGGCGACGTGCTGCTGCTGAGCGGCCCCGTGCGCTTCTACCACGGGCGCCAGCTGATGCCGCGCGAGTTCGTCAACCTCGGCGCCGACGACAACGGCACCGCCGAGGGGCGCGTGCTCGCCGTGTATCCGGCCACCGAGGGATTGTCGTTCAAGCTGATCCGCGCGCTCATTGACAAGCATCTCGACACGCTGGTGCCGGCGATGGAGGAGTACCTCCCCGCGGACCTCCTGCGCGAAACCGGGCTGCCGGGCATCCAGGATGCACTGCGCCGCGTGCATCGCCCGGCAAGCGTGGCCGAGGCGCTCAGCGGGCGCGCGCGCCTCGCGTACGACGAGCTCCTGTGCGTGCACCTGCTGCAGCGGCGAGCCAATGCGCTGGCGCGGCAGGCGCGCCGCGGCATCACGTTCGTGAACAAGCGCGACCTCACGTCGCGCCTCAAGGCGTCGCTGCCGTGGCCGCTCACCGGGGCGCAGGTGCGCGCCACGCGCGAGATCGTCGCCGACATGACGAGCCCGCATCGCATGCATCGCCTGCTGCAGGGCGACGTGGGCAGCGGCAAGACCATCGTCGCACTGTTTGCCTGCTGCCTCGCGCTCGAGAACGAGTTTCAGGCGGCGGTGATGGCGCCCACCGAGCTGCTTGCCGAGCAGCACTTCGGCACCTTTTCCAGGCTGCTGGGGCCGCTGGGCGTCGAGCCCGTGCTGGTGGTGGGCTCGATGACGGCCAAGGCGCGCCGCGCGGCGGCGGCACGGCTGCAGGAGGCCGGGCCGGTGCTGGCCGTCGGCACGCACGCGCTGGTGCAGGAGGCCACGCAGTTTGCGCGCCTTGGCCTTGCCGTCATCGACGAACAGCACCGCTTTGGCGTCGAACAGCGCGCGACGCTCGGCGAAAAGGGCAATGCCCCCGACATCCTGCTGATGTCGGCCACGCCCATTCCGCGGTCGCTGGCGCTGACGCTCTACGGCGACCTCGACGTCAGCGTGCTCGATGAACGGCCGCCCGGCCGCCAGCCCGTGACCACGGCGCTGCGACCCGAGAGCGGGCGCGCCCGCGTCTTCGACTTCGTGGAGCAGCAGCTTGCGGCGGGGCGACAGGCCTACGTGGTCTACCCGCTCATCGACGAATCGGATAAGATTGCCCTCAAGGCGGCCAGTACAGCCTTCGATACCTTGGCGCAGGGGCAGTTTGCCCACCGGCGGGTCGCACTGCTCCACGGACGGCTGCCGGCCGACGAAAAAGATGCGGTGATGCGGGCCTTCCGCGACGGCGCGGTGGACCTGCTGGTCAGCACGACCGTCATTGAGGTAGGCATCGACATTCCCAACGCGACCGTGATGGTGATCGAGCACCCGGAGCGGTTCGGGCTCGCGCAACTGCACCAGTTGCGCGGGCGGGTGGGGCGTGGCGCGGACGAGTCGTTCTGCCTGCTCCTCGGAGACGTGGGTCCGGAGTCGCGCGAGAGACTGCGGCACGTGATCGAGAGCGAAGACGGCTTCGAGATCGCACGCGCCGACTTGCAGCTGCGCGGCATGGGCGACCTTCTCGGCGCCCGACAAAGCGGGCTCCCGGAGTTCAAGATTGCCGATCCCGTGCGCGACGAGACGCTGAGCGAGTTGGCGCGCGATGCGGCCGAGCGGCTGCTGAAGGCTGATCCCACGCTCAGTGCGCCGCCGCATCGCGCGCTGCAGCGCACGCTCACCACGCGCTACGGGCGGGCACTCGAGCTGTTCCGGGTGGGGTGATGTTCGTGCGAATGCAGAAGCGCGTCGGATGGATTACGCTGTTGGTGTTCGTGGCGAGCGCGGTGCTCGGCGTGGTGGTCGATCGCACGTACGCGACCATGTACCTCCGCGAACAGCGCGAGGCGGTGCAGCGGGCGCTGGCGGAAGGGTAGATTGCCTGATCAGCATGTGTCCCCAGAACCAGTGGTGCGAGGAATCAGCCGCGTGAACCAGCCTTTTGCCCGCATCGACCAGCTCTCCCAGTACGCCGGCCAGTCCGTGACCGTGCGCGGGTGGGTCACCCACCTGCGCTCCTCGGGCAAGGTGGCCTTCATCGTGATGCGCGACGGCGGCGGCACGCTGCAGTGCGTGCTCGTCAAGAAGCAGCTGTCCGACGAGGACTGGGCGCGCTTTGCCGAGCTCACGCTCGAGACGAGCCTCGCCGTCTCCGGTGAGGTGCGCGCCGATGACCGGGCGCCGGGCGGATACGAACTGGGGGTCAGCACACTGACGATCGTGGGCGCGAGCCCGCTGGACTATCCCATCCAGCCCAAGGAACACGGCATCGATTTCCTGCTCGACAACCGGCACCTTTGGCTTCGGTCGCCCAAGCAGGTGGCGATTGCCCGCATTCGCAACGAGATCGAGCAGGGGATCCACGATTTCTTTTACGAGCGCGGGTTCCTGCGCGTCGACACGCCCATTCTGACCGCGGCGCAGGGCGAACGGTCGGGGATGTTCGAGACGGAGTACTTCGAGGAAGGCACCGCGTACCTGGCGCAGACGGGACAGCTGTACGGCGAGGCCGCGGCGGCGGCGTTCGGGCGCATCTACACCTTTGGCCCGACGTTTCGCGCCGAGAAGTCGAAGACCCGGCGCCACCTCACCGAGTTCTGGATGATCGAGCCGGAGATGGCGTGGTACGACCAGGCCATGAACCAGGACCTGCAGGAGGAGTTCGTCTCCTACCTGGTGCAGCGTTGCCTCGAACGGCGCGGCGCCGAGCTGAAGGAACTGGAGCGCGACATCACCAAGCTTGAGACCGTAAAGGCGCCGTTCCCGCGCATCCCGTACACCGAGGCCGTCGAGATCCTGCAGAAGAAGGGGAGCGCCATCACGTGGGGTGATGACCTGGGCGCCGAGGACGAGGCGCTGCTGGTGGCCGACTACGACCGCCCGGTGTTCGTCTGCAACTACCCCAAGGAAGCCAAGGCCTTCTACATGAAGGAGAACCCGGACGATCCGCGCACCGTGCTGTGCGCCGACCTGCTGGCGCACGAGGGGTACGGCGAGATGATCGGCGGGTCGCAGCGCGAGGACGACTACGACAAGCTCGTTGCGCGCGTGCAGCACGAGGGGCTGCCGATGGACGCCTACGGCTGGTACCTCGACCTGCGGAAGTACGGCACCTTCGTGCATTCGGGCTTCGGCCTTGGCCTCGAGCGCACGGTGGCGTGGATCTGTGGCCTGCCGCACATCCGCGAGTGCATCGCGTTTCCGCGGATGATGAATCGCATGCGTCCATGAGTGCGCTGCCGCGCAACCCGGGGGAGCCGCTCGATCTCGATCGCGTGCGCGCCATCCGCGTGAACAAGAGCGCGGCCGAGCGGCGTGCGGCGACCATCGGGGCCCGCCGGACGGTGAAGAAGGAATGGCAGGCCGGGTGGCTGCTGCGCGCGCTCACGCTGATCGATCTCACCACGCTCAGCGGCGACGACATGCCGGGCAACGTGCGGCGGCTCTGCGCGAAGGCGCGGCATCCGCTGCGTCCCGACCTCGTGGCTGCGCTCGGCGTGGGGCATCTCGCGCCGACGGTGGGCGCGGTGTGCGTCTATCATCAGCTGGTGCCGACGGCCGTCGCCGCGCTCGAGGGGAGCGGCGTGCCCGTGGCCGCCGTGTCCACGGGCTTTCCCGCCGGGCTGTCGCCGTTTGCGCAGCGCGTGGAGGAGATCGGGGCATCGGTGAAGGCCGGGGCGCGCGAGATCGACGTCGTCATCACGCGCGGCCACGTGCTCACCGGCCACTGGGAGGCGCTGTACGACGAGGTGCGCGCGTTTCGTGCCGCCTGCGGCGAGGCGCACCTCAAGGTCATCCTCGCCACCGGCGAACTGGCGACGCTCACCAACGTGGCGCGCGCCAGCTGGGTGGCGATGCAGGCCGGCGCCGACTTCATCAAGACGTCCACCGGCAAGGAGGGCGTCAATGCCACGCTCCCCGTGTCGCTCGTCATGGTGCGCCAGATTCGCGAGTATCGCGAGCGCACCGGCTTCTGCGTGGGGTACAAGCCCGCCGGCGGCATCCGCACCGCCAAGCAGGCGATCGAGTTCCTGCTCCTGATGAACGAGGAACTCGGTCGCGAGTGGCTCGAGCCCCACCTGTTCAGGTTTGGCGCCAGCAGCTTGCTCACCGACATCGAACGCCAGCTCGAGATGCACGTGACCGGGCGCTACGCCGCGGCACACCACCACCCGATGCCCTGACCACCATGGCCACCGTAGCCGAGATCTTCGAGTCGATGGAATACGGACCGGCGCCCGAGAGCGACGCGCCGGCGCGCGCCTGGCTCGCGGCGCACGACGCCACGTTCGGGCACTTCATTGGCGGCGCCTTCACCAAGGCCGGCAAGACGTTTGATGTCTTCGACCCGTCCACCGGCACGCGACTGGCCCGGGTGTCGCAGGGGACGGCGCGCGACGTGAACGCTGCGGTGGCGGCGGCCCGCAAGGCGTTTCCGTCGTGGAGCAAGCTGACGCCGCATGCGCGCTCGCGGCACTTGTACGCGCTCGCCCGGATGGTGCAGCGGCACGCGCGCCTGTTCGCGGTGCTCGAGACGCTGGACAATGGCAAGTCCATTCGCGAGACGCGCGATCTCGACATTCCGCTCGTGGCCCGGCACTTCTACCACCACGCCGGGTGGGCGCAGCTCGCCGACTCCGAGTTCCCTGGCTACGGCCCCATCGGCGTCGTCGGACAGATCATTCCGTGGAACTTCCCGCTGTTGATGTTCGCGTGGAAGGTGGCCCCGGCGCTCGCCGCGGGAAACACCGTGGTGATCAAGCCGGCCGAGTTCACGCCGCTCACCGCGCTGCTGTTTGCCGAACTGGCGAGCCAGGCCGGGCTGCCGGCCGGGGTGCTGAACGTCCTCACCGGTGACGGCGTCACCGGCGCGGCCATCGTCGAGCATCCGAACGTCGACAAGATCGCCTTCACCGGCTCCACCGACGTCGGCAAGATCATCCGCAAGGCGACGGCCGGCAGCGGCAAGAAGCTGTCGCTCGAACTCGGCGGCAAGAGCCCGTTCATCGTGTACGAGGACGCCGACCTCGACGGCGTGGTGGAGGGCGTGGTGGACGCCATCTGGTTCAACCAGGGGCAGGTCTGCTGTGCCGGCTCGCGCCTGCTGGTGCAGGAAGGGATCGCCGACAAGCTGCACGCCAAGCTGAAGGCGCGCATGCAGAAGCTTCGCGTGGGTGCTCCGCTCGACAAGACGGTCGACATGGGGGCCATTGTGGCGCCCGTACAGCTGGCGCGCATTCGCGAACTGGTGGAGCAGGGGCGGAGCGAAGGAGCGCAGGTCTGGCAGCCGTCGTGGGCCGTGCCCACCACGGGATCGTTCTATCCGCCGACGCTCTGCACCGAGGTCTTTCCGTCGAGCACCATCGCGCAGGTGGAGATCTTCGGCCCGGTGCTCGTGTCGATGACCTTTCGCACGCCCGACGAGTCGGTGGCACTGGCCAACAACACGCCGTTCGGCCTTGCCGCCTCGGTGTGGACCGAGAACATCAATCTCGCGCTCGACATCGCGCCGAAGATCAAGGCCGGCGTGGTCTGGGTGAACGCCACGAATCTCTTCGACGCCGCCACGGGCTTTGGCGGCTACCGCGAAAGCGGCTTTGGCCGCGAGGGTGGGCGGGAGGGGATGTGGGAATACCTCAAGCCAGTGAGGGGTTCGGGGTTCCGGGTGCCGCAGAGGTCCCTCGTACAGCGTAAAACGAACAGCGTACAGCGTACAGGTGCCGTACAATCCTCCATCGTGCCGTCAACCGATGCCGGCATTGACCGCACGGCCAAGCTCTTCATCGCCGGCAAGCAGGTTCGCCCCGACAGCGGGTACTCGCGCGCCGTCCTGTCGCCCAAGGGCAAGCGGCTGGGCGAAGTCGGCGACGGCAATCGCAAGGACATTCGCAACGCCGTCGAGGCGGCGCACGCGGCCGCCGTCGGGTGGAGCAGGAGCACGGGTCACCTGCGGGCGCAGATCC
>CAYHCW010000168.1:0-6521 GCA_964355025.1 uncultured Gemmatimonas sp.
GCACCGGAAAGCGGCCACAGGGACAACACCTCCATGCGCCCGGCCAGTGAATCGGGCGCCGACAGCAGGTGCGCGTTGTTCGCCGCATCGAGCGCCGCCCCCGAGAGCTCGGGACGACCGCTCCACCGTTTGCTCCACACACCGGGTGCTCCCCCCAGCGCGTCCACCACGAGACCACTGTCATCCGAGAGCGTGGGCAGTCCGCTGCGCGCAAAGAAATATCGCGCCTTCGCCAGCGCGTTGTCCTCAAACGTCTCGGCGACCTCGAGCGCGTCCTCTTCCCCGGGCCGCTCGTCGAGGCCCGCCGCCACGAGATCCACCGCGTCCCATCCGTGGTCTGCGAGCAGCGGGGCCAGTTCGCGCAGCTTGCCCTCGCTGCGCGTCGCCACCAGCACGCGACCGCGACCGCGACCGCGACCGCGTGAACTCACGCCAGCCCGAGGGCGCGCCGCTGGTGCGCGTCGAGTTCGACGATGGCCGAGCCGGCCAGCGCCAGCAGGGCGTCGAGCTGCGCGCGATCGAACGTCCCGCGCTCGCCCGTTCCCTGCACTTCCACAAACTGCCCGGCACTGCTCATCACCACGTTCATGTCGACCTCGGCGCGCACATCCTCCTCGTACGCGAGGTCGGTGCAGGCCGTGCCGTCAATGATCCCGACGCTCACCGCCGCCACACGCCGCTTCACCGGCGACGCCGCGAGATGCCCCTCGCGCACCAGCCAGTCGAACGCGTCGACCACCGCCACGCACGCACCCGTGATCGCCGCCGTGCGCGTGCCGCCATCCGCCTGCAACACGTCGCAATCGACCTTGATGGTCCATTCGCCCCACGCGAAATCGTCGAGCATCGCGCGCACCGACCGCCCGATGAGCCGCTGGATCTCCTGCGTGCGGCCGCCCAGCTGGCCCCGCTCGCGCGCGGAGCGCGTGTGCGTGGCGCGCGGCAGCATGGAGTACTCGGCGGTGAGCCAGCCTTCGCCCCGCCCCTTCTTCCACCCGGGCACGCCCTTCTCCACCGACGCGGCGCAGAGCACGCGCGTGTTGCCGAACGCACTGAGGCAGCTGCCCTCGGCGTACGGCACGGCCTGCCGCTGCAGCGATACGGGGCGCAACGCCGACGGCGCGCGCCCATCCTGTCGAGACTCAGCCACCAGATCCTCGCAACTTGTTGATGATGCCGGAGGTTGACTGCCCCGGCGTGAGTGGAATGATCACCACGCGCCCGCCGCGGGCGAGCACGTCGCTCGCGCCTACGACGTTTTCCGCGGTGTAGTCGCCGCCCTTCACGATGACGTCGGGCTGCAGGCGTCGCACGAGGTCGCGCGGCGTGTCCTCGGCAAAGATCACGACGGCGTCGACGCACTCGAGCGCGGCCAGCACGTAGGCGCGCTCGACCTCGGCGTTGACCGGGCGCGTGGGCCCCTTGAGACGGCGCACCGAGTCGTCGCTGTTGAGTCCCACCACGAGGTGCGCGCCCTGCGCGCGGGCGCCGGTCAATACGTCGACATGCCCGGGGTGCAGCAGGTCGAAGACGCCGTTGGTGAAGACGAGCGACCCCGTGAGCGCAACGCGCCACGCCGCCGCGTCATCCCAGGTGCGGATCTTGTCCGCGGGCGCACGCGGGCTCAGTACGCCCACTCGATCCGCGGCGCGAGCAGCAGTTCCTTGGAGTAGAACGGCAGCTCGATGGTCTCGTAATACTCCGACCAGATGTAGATGTGCTTGCTGGCACGCCGCACCCGGATCTGCTTGGCGCCCTCGGGCAGGCCCAGCGAGTCGGCGTACAGGTAGAGTCGCTTCTTGATCACGCCGTCGGTCCGGCTGGCGGCAAAGCGCGCCTCCTGCAGCATGCGGTCGCGGTACTGGTAGTAGTCCCAGTAGACCTGGCCGACGCCGATGGCGAAGTAGACGCCTGTCGACATCAGCAACAGCATCACCAGGCAGCCGACCTGCCCGACCCCCCGACGCGTCCTCGTCACCATTGCGATTGAGCTCCCTCGATGACCTCGTTGACGATGCGGCCGATGGCCTGCTTGCGGCCATCGATCTCGGCCCGCTCGGAATACTCCCCCTCGCCGGCAATGCCCTTCTTCACCCACAGCACCTTGCCGAGCACCTGATCGTAAATCTCGATGTCAACCACCACCTGGAGCTTGCGACGCGACGCGCTGGCCTGCTGCGGGTTGGCGCTGTACGCCACCGGGACGTCGATCTCGTAGCGCACGATCGTGCCGCGCACGATCGCGCCCGCCTTCTCCTCGCTGGCGTCGCGCAGGCCGAGGCGCTTCTCGAGCCCCTCGCGCAGGGCGTCGGCAAACTCGCGGGTGATCTCGGGTGACGCCGTCTCGTTGGAAAACGGGAGCACGGCGACGGTACGGACGTGCGTCGGCAGTCCGCCGCCGCTGAATCCGTAGGCGCATCCGGTGGCGCCGAGCACGACCCACGTGCGTGCGCGTCGCACGACGCGCGCGAACGCCGTCGCGAGCCGCGCGACCTGACGCACAGGGCGAAGTGGCGAAGTCATCTATTAACCGACGAGCGGGCCGCGCTGGAGCAACGCGCGGATCTCGGGTGAAAGCGAAACCGGCCGCCCCTGGGGCGACAGGGAGACCAGGGCCGTGCGCACCGACGCAATGCCGGTGCCGGTGTCGGACCGGGTGATTTCGTACGCGAACTCGACCGCCCGCGAGCGCACGGCGACCAGGCTGGTGGTCACGCGCACGAGATCGTCGTAGCGCGCCGACGCGTGCAGGCGCATGGTGACCTCGGTGACGGCGAGCCGGATGCCCGTCCGCTCCATCTCGGCGTACGACATGCCCCGCGACCGGATGAAATCGGTGCGCCCGATCTCGCACCACACCAGGTAATTGGCGTGATACACCACGCCCATCTGGTCGGTTTCGGCGTATCGCACCCGGATGTCTGAGACCGTCGCCCGCTCCATCATGCCAACCCCACGCGTGGTGTGCTGCCCCCCCGGGCAGAAGTCTCCCGGGCGGCACGGTGTTTGTAAAGGCCGCGCCCGCACGATACAATGTGACCATGCCGGCGCTCACCGTCACGACGCTTCCCTCCCCTGTTTACGTGCTGGCCGACGCCCACCTGGGTGTGGCGCCGGCCGAACAGGAGCAGCTGCTCTGGAGCTTCCTTCGACACCTCGCTGCGGAGGGCACAGGCACAGTCGTATTGAATGGGGACATGTTCGAGTTCTGGTTCGAGTGGGGGCACGTGGTGCCGCACGTGGGGGTGCGCCTGCTTGGCGCGCTGGCCGCTGTTGCCGAACGCGGCATGCCGGTGGTCTGGATCAAGGGCAACCACGACTGCTGGGGAGGAGACGTGCTGCGGACCCAGAGCGGCGCCGACTACCTCGATGGGCCGTGGACCGGAACGCTCGCCGGCTGGCGCGCCCACGTGGCGCACGGCGACGGGCTGCGACCGCAGCTCGATGCGGGATACCGACGGCTTCGCGCGGTCATCCGCCATTCCTGGGCGATCCGCGCGTTTCGATGGCTCCACCCCGACTGGGGAGCGGCCCTTGCCCGCGCCACGTCGCACACGAGCCGCAACGTGCGCCCGCGCGACGGCGGCGAAGGGCTGCGCGCGGTGGCTCACGAGACCCTCGCAACGAACCCCTCGCTCGATCTGGTGATTTTCGGCCACACGCACCTCGCGAAACTCGAGCGGAAGTCGCACGAGACGGGCATATACGCCAATCCGGGGGCCTGGCTGGACGCGCCGACGTTCCTCAAGCTCACTCCGGACCGCGTGGCGCTGTGCCATTGGGACGGCGCCACCGAACACGTGGACGCCTCCATCGACCGCGGCGCCGGCTAGCGAAAGCGCAGCGTCGCGACCACTGCCGGCTGCCCGTCCGGCGCGGCACGCACGCCGACCCGCGCCGGCAGGTCCCACAACTGCGCGGCCACGAACGCATCGGCGCCGGACAGCAGGTGGTTGAAGATCAGCGCCGCAATCCAGTCTTCGTAGTGCGTGCGCCGTGCGCGCACGCGGGCCGCCGAATACCGGCTGACGCTCCACGTCGCCACCGAGGGTCGTCCGTCAGCGCCGAGCACCGGCTGGCCGGAGGCGTCGACCTGATAGGTGGCGGGCAGCGAGTCGCCCCGGAACTGGCGCGCGAGCCGAAGGTCCTCGGCGGAGCGATGCACGAGGGCCAGCGACAACCCCTCCGTGAGGAAGAACACCCCGCCGACGACGTGGCGATTGAGGGAGGCCTGCCCGGCGCCGGGAACGAACAGCGAGTAAAGAAACGCCCGCCGCGGAGTGACCGGCGGCTTGAGCGCCAGCGCGACGCCCGCCGGCGCCACGACGCGCGGCGGCGCTGGCTGCTGGGCGTCGATCGACGTGCCAACGCACGCCACGAGCGTGGCGAGCGTGCCGAGCGGCACGACGAGGGCGGAGAGGCGACGACGCACGGAGAGTGTGTACCCTGAAGACGGTGGCAGGAGCCGCGCGCCTAAGATAACAGGCTGGCGCACCGGCGGAGCGCTGGCCACGCGGCGCCCGGCGCGCCGGAGTCGCTCAGGGGGACGGCACGGCCCGAAAGCGCACGGTGAAGACGGTGCCGGCGTCGGACGACTCCGTGAGCCGAAGCGCGGCGCCCATCTGCGCGGCCAGTCCACGCGCAACGGAGAGGCCAAGCCCGCGCCCGTGGACGTCGCCCGCGTCACTCGCAAACGGCTCAAACAACGCCGCGCGCACGTGCTCCGGCACGCCCGCGCCGTTGTCGCTGATGTCCACGTCGACGTACCCGTTCTCGGCACGCGCGCTGATCCCCACGCGCGAGCTCTCCGCGCGCGCGGCATACGCCGCGCGCGCGGCATTGGCGACAATCTCGGTGAGCAGCTGGCCGACCACCTCGCGGTCTCCGAGCACCAGGAGCGCGGGCGCGATGTCGCAGTCGGTGCGCGTCGCCCGCGCGCCGCGCCGGGTCGCCTGCGCGACCGCCACGTCGGCGCAGGCGCGCAGCCCCGCCGCGAACCGCGCGCTGCCGTGCGTCTCGATGGTGCGCGCCGAGACGCGCAGATCCGAGACGATGCCGACGATGCGATGCAGCGACTCGCGCGACTCGTCGAGCAACTCACCCATCGTCGAGGACAACTGTCCCTGCTCCACGAGCTCGTCGCGCATGAAGCCGAGGTTGATGGTGAGCACGGTGGCCGGATTGTTGATCTGGTGCGCCACGCCTCCCGCGAGCCGGCCCACGGCGGCGACCGTGCGCTCCTTGGCAAGTTCGAGGTGCGCGGCCTCGAGCTGCGTGGTGCGCTCCTCCACCGCCTGCTCAAGGCGATGCGTGAGATGGTCGAGCCGCTCAGCATCGGCGGCAAAGCGGCCGAGGCTCTCGATGCCGAAGGCGAGCACGACGACGAGGAAGCCGAAATCGGTGAGCATCGGCATCTTGATGATCTGGGCGGTGGCCAGCGTGTCGTTCACGGCGAGTACGGTCAGCACCATCACCGCCAGCGCCGGCAGGCGCGCGCGCCAGCCGGCCTGCCACCGCGCGAACGAGCGCCAGGCGACGACCCACATCGTGAGCAGGAAGAAGAGGTACCCAACGAGCCCGAGCGTTGTCGGGATGAAGGCGCGGTAGGTGACGCCGATGGCCTCGACGGTGAACGAGGCGTACCGATCGGAGACCAGGAGCCCGGGCACCAGCCCTGCCGCGGCCCAGAGGAGTGCCGACCCGAGCATCGCCTTGTCAAAGCGATCGAGCGGCCTTCCCACCGACTCGGCGAACCAGCGCACCCACGCGTACGCATGCAGCGCACCGAACGTGAGCGCCATCTGCGTGGCCCACTGGATCACCTTGGGATCCAGGTCGAAAACGATCAGGGCATCGAAGGCGCAGTACCCGGCGGCGGTGAGCGCCACCGCCGAGAACCAGCGCATGGGATGCCACCCCGGCGCCTTCGCGATGCGCCACCAGACGATGCCAAAGACCAGGCCAGTCGCCGTGGCAAGCAGCGAAACAGCGGCGGCAATGTTCACGCCGAACGGGGTTGCATCGTGAATGCGGGCATGGGGCGAGCGCCTAGAGTATCGACAGCACAGGTCCGTCGACTGAGCGCGAGGGGAGCCGCCGCGGCCCGGCGAACCCGACGACTGGTCGCGGCGTTATCCGCGCGCCTTCCACGCCCGGTATTCCTCGGGCATGCAGGTGGCGCAGGGGCGGTAGCCGGCCGCTCGCGCGGTTGCCTCGTCGGCGAAGAACACGCGCTGTTGCGCGTAGCTGCCGCCGATGTTGAGCGCGCGGCGCGCGGCCTTGCAATCGAGCCGGCCATAGACCCGCCTGCGCCGGTGCCCACCAAAGGTGCCGGGCGAGGTGCTGGAGATGACGGACCCATCCGCGGCGATGAGGCGATAGCGAGCAGGTTCGGCCATTGGACGTGGAGTGAAAGTTGAGGTGCGCCGACTTGCGTGCCGCACGGTTGCCGGATTGCCGAGGCGAGGCCCCGCTGGCGGGAGCGTGTGGGAATCGAACCCACCAAGCCCGACGAAGTCAGG
>CAYHCW010000169.1:0-6454 GCA_964355025.1 uncultured Gemmatimonas sp.
GCAGCGCGGCCCACGTGCCGTTGGCGATGACCGCCACGCCGCCGAGCGGCTGGAACCCGGAGGGAATGGGTGTGGAGGGGATCTCAATGACGCGTTCCACGCCCTTGATCTTCAGGGCGGCCGAGGCGTCGAGGGTCGCGACCTTTGAGCCGTAGACGGGCGGGTGCAGAATGACGGCGATCTTCATGCCAGCCATCTTCGCGTCCTGCCCGAAGACCGCCTTGCCGGTGAGGATGTCGCGCATGTCGAGTCCGCGCACTTCCTTGCCGATGAACCGGAACTGCGACGCGTCCTTCAGTTTGGGGGCAGCCGGCACGGCGAGCAGGCGCGCGCGGGCGACCAGCCTGCCGAAGGGCAGCGAGCGATTGGAGGCCGCGTGCACCACGGCACCGTTGCGTGCGGTGACGTCGGATTCCGGTACGCCCCACTCCGCGGCCGCCGCCTGCTGGAGCATCTGGCGCGCGGCAGCGCCGGCCAGCCGGAACCGCGTGTACGATCCGCTGCGAATGCTCGTGGACCCGTCGGTGTTCTGGTCGCCGTATTTGGGATCGCCGACGGCCTGCTCAATACGAACGGTGGTCCAGTCGGCTTCGAGTTCGTCGGCCATCACCATGCAGAGTGCGGTGCGCACGCCCTGCCCCATCTCGGAGCGATGGCAGATCACGGTGACCATACCGTCCTCACCGATGCTCAGGTGTACCGACGGCTGCAGCGGGTCGCCGGCTGCGAAGAACTCCGACATGGCTTCGAGCCGGCGGACGCCCGTGGCGCCGACGGCGAGCACCAGGCCGCTGGCGGCGAGCGTCTGCAGGAAGGCGCGGCGTTCGACATTCGTTGGCGTCGTCATGGTCAGCGCCCCGCCTTGGCGGCGGCCACAATGGCCGCTCGAATGCGCGTGTAGGTGCCGCAGCGGCAGAGGATCAATGACATGGCATTGTCGATGTCGGCCTCCGTGGGGTGCGGCGTTCGCTTGAGCAGCGCCGCCGCCGCCATCATCTGCCCCGACTGGCAATAGCCGCACTGCGGGACGTCGGCGTCGGCCCACGCCTTCTGCACCGCATGATCACCCGTGGCGCTCAGTCCCTCGATGGTGGTGATCTGCTTGCCCGCCACCGCGTTCATTGGCGTCACGCAGCTCTGGATGGCGCTGCCGTCCACGTGCACGGTGCAGGCGCCGCAGGCCGAGATGCCGCAGCCGAACTTGGTGCCGGTGAGCGCAAGTTCGTCGCGCAGGTACCAGAGCAGCGGTTGGGTGGGGTCGCCGTCGTACGTGCGGGGAGTGCCGTTGACCGTGAGGCGCATTGGGGGGGGGCCTGACTGCTCGGTGAGGGGTTCGGAGTGGCGGGTGCAACGATACGATATGCAGGCGACTCCCGCGAGTATCGTGCGTCAGCGGCTTTCGCTTGCTCAGCGCCAGCCGGATGGTCGTTACCTTTCGCTCATGGCCCTCACGTCCACCATGTACACCTTCGACATCGCGCTCAGCGACGTCGACCGCGGCGTCTACGAGCAGCTCGCGCTCAAGGCCGCCTGCCATCCGTCGGAATCCGACGAGTACCTCGTGACGCGGGTGCTGGCGTACTGCCTGGAGTACACCGAGGGCATCGCGTTCTCCAAGGGACTCAGCGACCCTGACGAACCGGCGCTCAGCGTGCGCGACCTCACCGGCGCGCTGAAGGCGTGGATCGAAGTCGGAGCTCCCGACGCCGCCCGGCTGCACAAGGCGAGCAAGGCATCGCCCCGGGTGGCCATCTACACCCACAAGGACCCACGGCTGCTGCTGCGGGCCTACGAGGGGCAGAAGATTTACAAGGCGGCGCAGGTGGAACTGCACGCGGTGGATCGCGACCTGCTGGCCGAACTGATCGCGCATCTCGACCGCCGGGTGGCAATGACGCTGAGCGTCACCGACCGGCAGCTGTTCATCGACATTGGCGGGGACAGCCTGAGCGGAGCGGTGGAGCGCCACGCGCTGGGGTGACGGCCCACCCGGGGGCACCCTCCCCCCCCGGGGTTGTCATACGCAGTGCAATTCGGCAACTTTTGTCCGACCCCTTACCCCGCCCATATGCGACACGCGCTGATGTACCTCGGTGGCTTCGAGCGGAATTTCCGCAACCTCTCGTCCGGCTCTTCCACGTTTGAAGGCACCGACGGCCTGGTGCACGAGATTCCGGCGTGGCCGCCCAGCGCCGACGGCCTGCGCTTCGGCTACATGGAAAAGCACGGCAAGAAGTTCTGCGTCGTGCGCGTCCTCGACGGCTCCGCCGATGTGGTGCTTGCCAACGACCTCGTGCTCGACCCGGGTCGTCACCTGGGCTTTGGCCGTCGCCTTGGCCCCGAACCGACGATGGTCGAAGACGATGCGGTGGCGCTGACGCTGCTCGAGGACATCATCAAGAAGAACGCGGACTCGCCGGGCGCGCTGCTCGCCATCCGCGACCGATTCAAGAAGGCCCACGCCGACCAGAAGAAGTAGTCGCGGGCCGACGACACACGAGGGGCGACCAGGCGGTCGCCCCTCGTTTGCTGTGTCTACCGGCACCTCGGGTACGCGGGATCGTTGCCAACGACGGCCGGCCGGTCCTTGCGGTTGGCCACCGCCATCATCACGTCGTGGATGAACCGCCCCGCGCGCGCCGCGTGCTCGTAGTCCACGTACTGCGGCTCGTCGGTGGGCATGTGGTAATCCTGCGCATAGCCCGTAGAGAAGTACGTGACGGGAATGTCCTTGCCCACGTAGTTCACCTGGTCGCTGCGGCAGAAGCGGTTCATGGGATTGGCCGTCACGTCCCACGACTTGTCGAGGGCCATCACTTCGCGGCGCGTGGCGTTCACACTGTCGATGATGTCGCCGAACTCGCGCGACAACCGCCGCGACCCGAGCGTCTGCAGGGAGGCGGGGCCGCCGAACTTCACCTGGTCGGCGCGTCCCTTGGCCAGCATGTCCATGTTGTGCGCGGCGACGATGTTCGTGAGCGGCACCGTGGGGTGATCCACGAACCACTTGGAGCCCAGCAGGCCGGCCTCCTCGCCCTGATGTGACACGAAGAGGATGGAACGCGACGGCTTTTCCGCGGCAAACTGCTCGGCGATCTCGAGCAGCACCACCGTACCCGAGCCGTCGTCATCGGCGCCGTTCATCACCGTGTCGCGCCGCGGCGGACGGATGCTGCGCGCGCGGGCGATCAGCGCATCGATGGCCTGCTGCTGCGCCACCGTGGGCCGGCACACGGGGTCGTTGGCCCCCTGACGGCGCGTGACGGTGTTCACCGCACGCAGTGAATCGTGGTCAACCGCGCCCGCGTAGGCACCCATGTGATCGTTGTGCGCCCCCACCAGCACGTACTCGGCGGCGCGTACCGGATCGCTGCCCGGAAGCACGGCCACCACGTTGCGCGCGGGCGCAGCCGACGCTCGCCAGTCGTAGCTCCAGTGCGCCGTCACCGGCTGACCCGCGTCACCGACCGCGAGCTGGTCGGCGGGCTTGCCGAACAGCCTCGCTGCGGCGGCGCGCGTGAGCGTGGCGCCACCAATCGCCGATGCCGCATCAGGCGCCGGCTGCATCGCGCCGCGGATGCTCCAGGCGGCGGTTGCCAGCGCCGCAGGAATGGCGTCCACTCCAATCACCAGCACCGCCACCGCGCCGGCAGCCTGCGCGCGCAGGTCACGCGGACCTCCGGCCCCAGTACGCGGCGTGCGCGCCCCGGCGGGTGTGGCTTCCACGATAGCCGCGGCTTGTGCGCCAAATTTGTCGGGCACCGAGTCGCAGCGCAGCACCGGCGGTGCCGGGCGCTCCCGCGCCGGCGGGGCGATGAAGACCGCCACCTTGCCCTTGATCATGGCCGGGTCCAGCATCACGGCGGTGTCGCCCCAGCGGCCCGCGAACACGGCGGGCACGCCGATAAGGTCCACCTTGCCGCCGATGCCGCCGGCAGCATTGGGCGTCATGGGAATCCACTCGGTGCCGCGCGCCAATGGTCCGGCCGGGCCGGCCAGGCGGGACGCCGAGCTATCGTAGCCCAGGGGCCCGAACGCGAGCACCTGGAACCACGAGCCGTTGTCTCCGGCCGGCTTGAGGCCGAGGCGCTTGAACTCGCGCGCGATGTAGTCCGTGCCCCTGGTGTTGCCCGGTTCGCCGATGCGCCGCCCCTGCATGGAGTCATCGGAGAAGCCGTAGAGGCGTGTGCGCAGGTCGTTGGCGGTGATCGCGCTCACGGTGGGCCGAGGGGCCCACCGGGCCGGGCCTTCGTCAGGCCAGACCACCCTGGTGGCGGCGGGCTTGGGCTGGGCGGAGAGTGAGCACGCGGCGACGGTCAGTGCCGCAACGAGTCGAGCGAAGGCAGGAGTGCGGGGCACGGAAGATCCCGGTGTGAGCGTCAGGCGGAGCAATCGCGGTGCGTCGGACGAACGTCTATTCTACGGTGAAGGCGCCGGGGTCGTTCAAGCTCCACCCTGTTGCCGGCGGCGGCGTGCGGGTACAATCGGTACGAACGCCTTACCGAGGATCGAATGCGCCTCCCACGCCTGTTGTTCACCTGCTTCATCGCCGTTCCGGTGTTCGCTCACGCCCAGGCGCCGGCGCAGGCGCTGACGCCGGACACCAAGGATCCGCGCGCCCCGCTGTTCGTCAGTTCGGAGTGGCTCAGCGCGCACTTGAAGGACAACACCCTTGTGCTGCTGCACGTCGGCGACCCCAAGGAGTATCCGGCGGCGCACATTCCCGGGGCGCGGCTCATCACGATCCCGGACGTCTCCACCAGCGATCGCTCGCCGGGCGGATTGGTGCTCGAGATGCCGCATCCCGACACGTTGCGCGCGCACCTCGCGGCGCTGGGGATCTCCGATGACTCGCGCATCATCCTGTACTATGCCAAGGACTGGGTGAGCCCCACGACGCGCATCCATCTGACGCTCGCCTGGGCCGGGCTGGGCGCGCGCGTCTCGATGCTCGACGGCGGCATGGGGGCGTGGACGGCTGACGGCCATGCCACCACGGCGGATGTGCCGACGCCGACCACGGGGATGTTGTCGCCGCTCAAGATCCGGAACTTCGTGGTGGACGCCGCCTACGTGCAATCGATGATCGGCAAGAGCGGCGTGTCGATTGTCGATGCCCGCCTGCCGGCGTTCTACGAAGGCACGCAGACCGGCGGCAACGCCAGCGCGCCGCACAAGACCGGGCACATCGCCGGCGCCAGGAGCGTGCCGTTCTCGTCAGTTACCAACGAGCAGGCGCGCTTCCGCTCGCCCGCCGAACTGGCCGAGCTCTTCACGAAGGCCGGCATCGGACCCGGCGACGTGATCATCGGCTACTGCCACCTTGGCCAGCAGGCCACGGCGATGCTGCTGGCAGCGCGATCGCTGGGGCATCCCATCCTGTTGTATGATGGGTCGTTCCAGGACTGGTCGGCGCGAGCCGACACGCCCGTGGAAACCTCGCCGGGCAAGAAGGCGCCGTAGCCGGGAGGGAAACGAACGCGGGGCGGACTCGAAGTGAGTTCGCCCCGCGTTCCCTTTCCCCTTCCCCTTCCTTCACTGTGCCCCTTCACCCTGCCCCTACTTGATATTCGCCCTCTCCAACCGCGCCGACGTCCCATCCTGCACGCCCATATACACCACGCCCGGTCCGAACCCCGAGATGACGCGCCCGAACGGCAGCTTCACCCGGTCAATCAACTCGCCCTTGCCGTTGATCACGTCGTAAATCGCACCGGCATCCGTCGGAGCCGTCGTGCGGATCCAGATGTTGCCCTCGGCGTCCGCCCGTGCCGCGCCCATGCCGAAAGCGGGGCGGTAGTCCGGCAGGTCCTTGGCCGACACCATGTTGATGGCCGGCATCTGGATCTGCTGCACGCCAGCCTGCGGGCGCGCGCCACCGCCGCCCCCTCCGGGACCCTCGATGCGCATTTCGAAGCGCATTTGCCCGCCGCCGCCGGCCGCCGCGCCCATCGCCGCCGCCGCATTGTTCACGCCGGAGGCCATGGCCTTCTGGTTGGCCTCGCGCTGCTTCTCCAGCTCCACCTTGGCCGAGTCAATGAACTTGTCCTTCGCGTCATCGTCGAGACGTTCCCAGTTGTAGGGCGTCTTGGGCGTCGCCGTCCACGTGCCGTCGTTGCCGAGCCAGTCGATGTGATAGTCCTTGCCGCGAATCACGGCCACGCGCCCGTCGGGCAGGAGCGCCCAGTCATCGACCACCGGCATGGGATTCGTGACGACGCTGACCCGCATGCCGCCCTTGGAGTCCTGCGTCATCGAGAGGTTCTGCTTCGGGATCTTGAAGAACGTCGCCGTATCGAGCGCCCGCGTGGCGAGGTTGACCCGGTACACGGGCGCACTGTCGGCCATCTGCGGCATCACGAACGGCTGCCCCGGCTGCGGCGGGCCACGCATCCCCGACATGTTGGGACGCACGAAGCCGCGGTAGACGATGCGCCCCGTCGGATCGAAGCCC
>CAYHCW010000170.1:0-6454 GCA_964355025.1 uncultured Gemmatimonas sp.
GCTGCAGCATCTGCCGCTTCTCGTCGCCGCGCCAGTAGGCGCCGGCGGTGTGAAGCAGCTTGAAGTGCTTGAGGTATGACGTGTCCGGCACGTGCGGGCCGCGGCAGAGGTCGACAAACGGGCCGTCGGTGTACGTCGAGATGACCTCGTCGGTCCCCTCGAAGTCCGCGAGCCGCTCGAGCTTCAGCGGATCATCTCGAAAAACTGTCTGTGCCTCTTCCTGTGACACTTCCGCCCGCACAAACGGGAGCGCCTCGGCGACCACCTTCTTCATCTCCGCCTCGAACGCCTCGAGGTCCTCGGGAGTGAACGGCTTGTCGACCTCGAAGTCGTAGTAGAAGCCCTCGTCGATGGCGGGACCGAAGCCGATCTTGGCCTCGGGGCGCAGGCGGCGGACCGCCGTGGCGAGGATGTGTGCGCCCGAATGGCGCAGCACCGCGAGCGCGCGCGGGTCCTTGTCGGTGATGACCGTGAAGGCGCCCCCGTGGCGCAGCGGCGTCATGAGGTCCTGCACCTCGCCGTCCACCGACACGGCAATGGCCGCCAGCAACAGCCGCGGGCCGATGGACCCCACGACGTCCTTGGGAAGCGTGCCCGGCGCGACTTCGCGCACGGCGCCATCGGGAAGCGTAAGGGTCAGCAGCGTCGGCATGCGAAACGGAGTCCGGGGTGCAGAGTACGGGGTGGAGCGGGCGAGGCTATCGGTCGGCGAGCGCCTGCAGCAAGGACTGTACGCGATCGCCGTAAATGAAGAAGCCCACCAGCCCGGCGACCAGCACGACGACAAAGACCATCCACGGTGCGAGAATTCGCAGGGTGGACCTCATGGTCGGCGCGGGCGCTGGCTGCGTCATGTGGCGGGCGAAATGAACGCTCGACAGTCCGTGGTGGACACGGGGCGAATTGAACACCTGAAGTTAGCAGGCCGGACGGGCGGCACACCAGCGGACGGCGGCGGGGAGCTGGTAGCGGATGGCGGATGGCGGATGGCGGATGGCGGGTAGCGGGTAGCGGGTAACAGCTAACAGCTATCCGCTATCCGCTACCTGCCATCCGCCCCCTGCAATCCGTAGATTCAATTACACATGCCGACCCCGACTTCTTCCGAGATCCCCGCCCAGTACGACGCGGGTGCCACCGAGCGCGACCTGTACGCCGCGTGGGAAGCCGCAGGCCTGTTCCACGCCGAAGCGGCGCAGACGACGCGCGGCGGGGGGACTCGCGACCCGTTCACCATCGTCATTCCGCCGCCCAACGTCACCGCCGTGCTGCACGTCGGCCACGGCCTCAACAATGCGGTGCAGGACGTCATCATCCGCTGGCGGCGGATGGCGGGCGATGAGGCGCTGTGGGTACCCGGCACGGACCACGCGGGCATCGCCACGCAAAACGTCGTGGAGAAGCTCGTCGCCCAGGAGGGAAAGTCGCGCTTCGACCTCGGGCGCGAGGCCTTCGTGGCCCGCACTGCGGACTTCGTGCACGAGACGGGCGGCACCATCCTGCAGCAACTCCGCGCCATCGGCGCGTCCGCCGACTGGCGCCGCACGGCGTACACGCTCTCCCCGGAGCTGTCGCGTGCCGTGCGCGAGTGCTTCGTGCGCCTGTACGAGAAGGGGCTGGTGTACCGCGGCCACCGCGTCATCCACTGGTGCCCGCGCTGCCTCACGTCGCTGTCCGACGAGGAAGCCGAGTTCAAGGAGACGCACGGCAAGATGTACCACGTGCGGTATCCGCTGGCCGATGACCCCTCGCGGTCGATCACGGTGGCGACGACGCGCCCCGAGACGATGCTCGGCGACGTGGCCGTGGCCGTGCACCCCGAGGACGAGCGCTACCAGGCGCTCATCGGCACCGAGCTGCTGCTCCCCATCGCGAACGTGCGCATCCCCATTGTCGCGGACGCATTCGTCGACAAGGCGTTCGGCACGGGCATGGTGAAGCTCACGCCCGCACACGACCCCAACGACTTCGAGGCGGGCAAGCGCCTCGGGCTCGCGATGCCCGTCGTCATCACGCCTGATGGCCACATGGGCGAGGTGCACGACGCGCAGGGGCGCGTCCCCGCGTCACTGCGCGGCCTCGAGCGGTTCGACGCGCGCAAGAAGGTGGTGAAGATGCTCGAGGCGCAGGACTTCCTCGAGAAGATCGACCAGCATCACCACTCGGTGCGCCACTGCTACCGCTGCCACACCGTGGTGGAACCGCGGCTCAGCGATCAGTGGTACGTGGAGATGGCGCCGCTCGCCAAGCCGGCGCTGCAGGCGGTGCGCGACGGCACCGTCCGCATCATTCCGGAGCGGTGGGAAGCGGTGTACGTGAACTGGATGGAAGGCATCCGGGACTGGAACATCTCGCGGCAGCTCTGGTGGGGACACCGCATCCCCGTCTGGAGCTGTGCCTGCGGCCACGAAGGGGCGTTCCGTGAGGACCCGGCGCCCACGTGCCCCGCGTGCGGCGGCGCGTGGACGCAGGACGAGGACGTGCTCGACACCTGGTTTTCGTCGTGGCTCTGGCCCATCTCCACGCTGGGCTGGCCCGGCGGCGACGACCACGGCGCCGACCTGAAGGCGTTCTATCCCACCGACGTGCTGGTGACCGCCCCCGAGATCCTGTTCTTCTGGGTGGCCCGAATGATCATGGCGGGCTACGAGTTCACGGGGAAGGCGCCGTTCCACACCGTCTACCTGCACGGCACCGTGCGCGACATGCAGCACCGCAAAATGTCGAAGTCACTGGGCAACGGCATCGATCCGCTGGAAGTCGTCGACAAGTTCGGTGCGGACGCGCTGCGCTGGACGATGATCGCCGGGATGGGGCTGGGCGTCGACGTGCTGCTCGACCCGGAGGATCTGGAGAAGTCCTTCGCGCCGGGCCGCAACTTTGCCACCAAGCTCTGGAACATCGGGCGCTTCCTGCTGATGCAGGTGGGGCACAAGCCGGTGACGCCGTTCGCGGCGCTCGACCGGGCGCGATTCCGCAGTTCGGACCACTGGATCGTCAACCGTCTTGCCGACGCCGTCTCCGACTGCGACGCGGCCCTCGGACCGCCGCGCCCCCCCGCGGGCGGGTGGCCAGCGAACCAGCGCCAGGCCGGCATGCGCCTCGACGCGCACGCCGAAGCCGCGCGCCGGTTCCTGTGGAACGACCTCGCCGACTGGTACGTGGAGGCGTGCAAGACGCGCCTCGCTGAACCGGGCGACGATCGCGAACTCGCGCGCGCGCTGCTGGTGCATTGCTTCGACCAGGGGCTGCGCCTGTTGCATCCCATCATGCCGTTCATCACGGAGACGCTCTGGCAGCGGCTCCCCGACCACGTGGCCGGCACCTGGCTGGTCACGGCGGCGTGGCCGGTGCCGCCGGCGCGCGCCGACGCCGCATCGTCCTTCGACGTCGTCAAGGACGTCATCACGGCGGTGCGCCAGATCCGCAACGACTACGTCCTGCCCCCCACGCAACCACTCACCGTGCACCTCGCGGGCAACGCGCCCGCAGCGGCGATCGCGCTGGCCGAACAGGCATTCGTGCACCGCATGTGCCGCGCCGAGCTGGTGGCCGCCGGCACGCCCACCGGTGCTGCGGCGCACGCCCTGCTGGGCGGCGGGCTCGAGGTCGTAATCCCGCTCGAGGGCATCGTGGACGTGGTGAAGGAGCGCGGCAAGCTGGAGACCGAGATGACGCAGCTGGACAAGCAGCTGACCGCGCTGCGTGGCCGGCTCGCGAACCCCGGCTTCACCGACAAGGCGCCGGCAGCCGTCGTCGACGCCGAGCGCGTGAAGGAACGCGAGTGGACCGTGCGTGTGGAGCAGTTGCGTGCCAAGCTCACTGCGATGGGCGGCCCGTGACGGCGCACGACCGCCGCCGTGCCTGCCTCGTGCTCGCCTCCGCAGTGATGGGGGCGTGCGCGTCGCCTGGAACGCCTCCCGGTGGGCCGGAAGACCGTGCCGCGCCCGTCATTCTCAAGGTCACACCCGACTCGGGTGCCACCAGCGTGCGCAGCAAGGGCGTGACGGTGTCCTTCAACGAGGTCGTCAGTGAGCGCCCGCGCACCGGCACCGACCTCGGCGCCGTCGTGCTGCTCTCCCCGTCGGATGGCCCGGCGCGCATCGACTGGCATCGCGACGCCATCACGGTGCGTCCGCGCAAGGGGTTCCGGGCCAACACGGCGTACGCGCTGACGCTGCTTCCGGGCCTCGGCGACTTGCGCGGCAACACCGTGACGCGGTCGCGCACCTTCGTATTCAGCACCGGCCCCTCCATTCCGCGTGGCGTCGTAACTGGCGCCGTGTTCGACTGGACGACGGTCAAGCCCGCCGCCTCCGCGCTCATTGACGCCACGGTCGGCAGTGACACGACGTTTCGGTGGATCGCCCGCGCGGACTCGCTGGGCCGGTACACGCTGCCCTTCCTGCCCGCCGGCACGTATCGGCTGCGCACGATCATCGACGGCAACCAGAACGGGCGGCTGGACGTGCGCGAGCTCTGGGATTCCGTCAGCGTCGATGTCGCCGACTCGGTGCGGGTCGATCTCTATGGTTTCGCGCACGACACGCTGGGCGCGCGCATCGTCGGTGTCGACGTGAAGGACTCACTTACGCTGCGCCTCGTCTTCGACCGGGCACTGGCCCTCGAGCCGGCACTCTCGCCCGACCAGGTGGAGCTGCGCCGCGCCGACTCCAGCCTGGTGCGCGTGCGGTCGCTCACTCGCGCTTCGGCTTATGACTCGGTCACGCGCGGGCGCCTCTCCGCCGCCGCCGACTCCACCGCGCGCGCCGACACCTCGGCCGCGGGACGCAAGGCCCTCGTTCGGACCGATTCGCTGCGCCAGATCGCCCGGCAGGATTCCATCGAGCGGGCTCGCGTCGAGGCCCGCCGCGCGGAGCGCGACACGGTCAAGCGCGCCCTGCCGCCGGTCCCCGCGCGACTGGCGATCAGCCCGGAGTTCGTCGCCGAGCTCGCCGAACCACTCGCGCCCGGACCATACCGGATGACGGTCCGCGATGCCCTGAGTGTCTCGCGCGTGCGTCGCACGAGTGAGCGGACATTTTCGCGAGTCAAGCCCACGGAGAAGAAGCCTGACACCGCGGCTGATTCCGCGCGCACGAAGCCACCAGGCGCGGCCGCCCCCCCGGCAGCGCCTCCGCTCAAGCCCGCAGCGACGCCGCCCGTGAAGCCGGCATCGACGCCGCCCCCGAAGCCGGCCACGCGATGAACGACCCGCGCCGCGCCCTGCCCTCCGTGCACGTGCTCCTCGAGCAGGCGGGCGTCCGTGCGCTCTCCAGCGCCGCGCCGCGCCACGTCGTCGCCGAGGCGGTGCGTGCCGCCCTCGCCGCGGCGCGTGCCGAGCCGGCCGCGGCGCCGGCCACCGAGGCCGCGTGGACCGCCGACATTGCGCTTCGCCTGGGGGAGAGCGAGCGCCCCACGCTGCAGCCCGCGCTGAACGCCACCGGCGTGGTCCTGCACACCAACCTTGGCCGCGCACCGCTGGCCGAGTCGGCCATCCGCGCGCTGGCCGACGTGGCGCGCGGCTTTTCCACGCTCGAATACGACGTGCCGAGCGGTACGCGCGGCAGCCGGCACGTCCACTGCGCCGCCCTGCTGCGCGAGCTCACCGGCGCCGAGGATGCGCTGGTGGTCAACAACTGCGCCGCCGCGCTCGTGCTCGCGCTCAACACCGTGGCCGACGGCCGCGAAGCCATTGTCTCGCGCGGCGAGCTGGTGGAGATCGGTGGCTCGTTCCGTGTTCCCGACATCATGGTGAAGAGCGGCGCTCGCCTGGTGGAAGTGGGAACGACCAACCGCACGCACGCGGAGGATTACCGGCGCGCCTGCACGTCGCGAACGGGCGCGATCGTCAGCGTGCACCGGAGCAACTTCACCATCGGCGGGTTCGTGGCCGCGGTGCCGGCGCGCGAACTGGCCGAGCTGGCCGACGAGGCCGGCGTGCCGTTGATCCACGACTTCGGCAGCGGGCTGATGCTCGACCTCTCGCCGTGGGGACTGCACGGCGAGCCCACCGCGCGCGACGCCGTCGCCGCCGGTCCCTCGCTCGTGGTGATGAGTGGCGACAAGCTGTTCGGTGGCCCGCAGGCCGGCATCATTCTCGGTCGCGCCGCCGTGGTGAGCGCGCTGCGGGCCAATCCGCTGGCCCGCGCGCTGCGCGTGGACAAGCTGACGCTGGCCGCCCTGCACGCCACGCTGCGCCTGTATCGCGAACCGGAGCGTGCCGTGCTGGAGATTCCCGCCCTGGCGATGCTCACCGCGCCGGTGGCTGCGCTTCGGGCGCGCGCCGCGGCGCTCGTGGCGGCGTGGCAGGCGGTCGGCATCGGCGCCCGTGCCGTGGAGACCGAGGCAACGGTTGGCGGCGGCGCCTTTCCGTCGGCGCGCAGTCCGTCGTGCGCCCTCGCGCTCACGGGTGACGCCGCCACGCTCGAGCGCCCGCTGCGCCTCGGCGCGC
>CAYHCW010000171.1:0-6449 GCA_964355025.1 uncultured Gemmatimonas sp.
ACCTGCGAGCGGTCGAGCACCAGCGGCCGGTAGCGCCGCAGCGGCTGGCCGCTGGAATTGTCGAGATGTGAAAACGACAGCGACGCCTTGAGCTCGATGAGCTCGTTCTTCCGCCGGTTGGCCATGCGGATCATCAGGGCCTTGCCGTCGCGAAACGGCGCGATGACGGCGCGCCGACTGAAGGTGATGGCGGCCGTGGGGCGCGCGAAGCGGGCGAAGAAGAGGCCGGTGATGAGGGCCTGCGCCAGCACGCTCACCAGCGCCTCGAACGTCATGATCCAGTTCGCCACGGGTCCGACCGGGACCAGGTTGCCGTACCCGATGGTGGCGAACGTGACGACGCTGAAGAAGAAGGCCCGCGACAGCGGCCCGCCCGTGACTTCGGTGCCGGGGCCGACGAGCGCATCGGGGCCGCAGAGGGCGAACGCCGCGCCAAAGGCCACGTTGATGCCGAGGTAGATCAACACCACCCAGCCGACGAACTGCGTCCAGCTGAGGGTGAGCGCGCTGTGGTACAGGCTGACGGCCTCGGCCCACGGCAGGCCCACGCGCTGCACGTTGAAGGTGCCGTCGTGGTTGAGCAGCCGCTTGCGACTGGCCGACGACACGACGGCCCCGAAACCCAGGTCTTCCTTTTCCTCGGGGCCGCGGGCCGAGGGGAGGGCGGCGTAGTTCATGGTCTCCATGGGGCGCAAAGATATACCAGCGCGCCGCCGCCTGCCTGCGTAGTTTTCTGGAGGCCTCCCCCCATTTCCCCCCGGTGCCATGCTGATTGCCGCGCTGCTCGCCCTGCTGTCGCTCCCCACTGATGGCTCCACGGTCTACCACGGCCGCAAGGGGCAGACCGCCGTGAAGCCGCCGCGCATCGAGGCGTCAATCACCATCGACGGCTCGCTCGACGAGCCCGCCTGGCGCGCCGCCGCCGTGATGACCGGTTTCTCGCAGTTCTCGCCGCAGGACGGCGTGGCCGCGGCCGACAGCACCGAGGTGCTGGTCTGGTACTCGCCGACGGCAATCCACTTCGGCATTCGCGCGTTCGAGGCGCACGGCGAGGTGCACGCCACGCTCGCCGAGCGAGACAAGATACAGAACGACGACTACGTGCAGCTGTTGCTGGGCACGTTCAATGACGGGCGACAGGCCACGGTGTTCATGCTCAACCCGCTGGGTGTGCAGGCCGACGGCGTGCTCAAGGAGACCGGGCAGAGCGGCGGGCATGGGTTCATGGCCGCCATGCAGTCGCGCGAGAGCGCCGACCTGAGCCCGGACTTCGTCCTCCAGTCGAAGGGCCGGGTGACGCCGTGGGGCTACGAAGTGGAAGTGCGCATTCCCTTCAAGTCGCTCAAGTATCAGTCGGCCCCGGCGCAGACCTGGGGCATCAACGTCACGCGTCGCATCCAGCACTCGGGGTACGAGGACAGCTGGATGCCCGCGCTGCGCGCCAACACGTCGTTCCTCGGTCAGTCCGGTACGCTCGTGGGGCTCACCGACCTGCGCCGCGGCCTCGTGCTCGACCTCACGCCCGAGCTCACCGACCGCGCCGACGGCCTGCCGCGCGCGAGCGACGGCCGCTGGAGCTACCAGACTCGCTCGCCGGAGCTGGGCGCCAACGTGCGCTGGGGCGTGACGAACAACCTGACGCTCAACGGCACGGTGAATCCCGACTTCTCGCAGGTCGAGGCCGATGCGGGGCAGTTCTCGTTCGATCCGCGCCAGGCGCTCTTCATTCCGGAGAAGCGTCCGTTCTTCCTCGACGGCACCGAGCAGTTCTCAACGCCCAATGGCCTCGTGTACACGCGGCGCATGGTGCAGCCGACGGCGGCCGTGAAGCTTACCGGCAAGGTTGGCACCACCAACGTGGGGCTGCTCTCGGCAGTGGACGGCAGCATCGCCAGTGCGACGGGCAAGGACCATCCGCTGTTCAACATCCTGCGCGTCACCCGCGACATCGGCGCGCAGGGGCGCGTGGGCATGCTGTACACCGACCGCATTGACGGCGACAACAGCAACCGCGTGCTCAACTTCGACACGCGCATGGTGCGCGGCCGCATCTATTCGGCGTCACTGCAGGTTGCCGGGTCGCGCACTGTGCGCAGCGGCGTGACGACCACCGGGCCGCTGTGGGACCTGCGCCTCGCGCGCAATGGCCGCGCCTTCGGCGTGACGAGCCTGCTCAACGGCATCGACCCCGACTTCCGCACGCAGAGCGGCTTCATCTCGCGCGGCGGGCAGGTGCACGCCAACATCTCGCCGCGCTACACGTTCTTCCTGCCCCAGGGGTCGCTGGTGGAGAACGTGACGCCGAACATCCTGGTGGACGGGCTCTGGTTCTACGACAACTTCTTTGTGGGCGGCGACGCCCGCGACAAGAAGCTCCACTTCAACGTCGACGCCAACCTGCGCGGCGGCTGGAACGCCGGCCTCGGGCTGCTGCTCGAGACCTTTGGCTACGACCCCAACTACTACGGCAGCCTGTACCGCATCGCCAAGCCCCGCCCGGGGGGCGGCATCGACACGCTGCCGTTCACCGGCACGGCGCGCCTGCCCAACCGCGACTACGTCACGCGCCTTTCGACGCCGCAGTTCAAGCACTTCTCGGCCAACGTCCTGTTCCTCTGGGGCCAGGACGAGAACTTCTACGAGTGGGCGGTGGCCGACATCGTGTACCTGTCGGCCGGGGTGACCGTGCGCGCGTCCGAGCGACTGCGCCTGAACGCGACGTACCAGCTGCAGGAGTACGACCGCAAGCACGGCGGCGGCACGGTGGGGATCCTGCGCAATCCGCGCCTCAAGCTGGAGTACCAGTTGTCCCGCGCGCTCTTTGCCCGTGTCATTGGCGAGTACTTCACGGAGCAGGTGCTCGATCTCTACGACGAGAGCCGCACGGGGTATCCGCTGCTGCAGCGCAGCGGTACTGGCTGGGTAGCGGCCAAGGGCTACTCGGACAATTCGTTCCGCGCCGACTGGCTGGTGAGCTACCAGCCGCAGCCGGGCACGGTGTTTTACGTAGGATACGGCGCGCGCATGACCGAGCCCGAGCCGCTGCGCTTCCAACATCTCGCCCGTCGCGATGATGCGTTCTTCGTGAAGGCGAGCTACTTGTTCCGCAGGTGACCCTCATGAAGCTGGACGCCCTCGAAACCCCGGTGCCCATCGTCGACCTCGACGTGATGGCGCGCAACCTCGACAAGATGGCCGCGTATTCGGCGGCGCACGGGCTGCAACTGCGCCCGCATACCAAGACGCACAAGTCGGTGTTCGTGGGCGGCGAGCAGGTGCGCCGGGGCGCCGCCGGCCTCACCTGCGCCACGCCGCACGAGGCGACGGTGATGCAGCGAGCCACCGACGACCTGCTGGTGGCGTACCCGGTGATCGGCCACGCCAAGCTCGACCGCCTGTTCACCGTGCGCGACGACATTGCCCTGCGCCTGCAGCTTGACTCGGCCGAGGCCATCGACCAGCTGGCTGCCGCTGCCGTGCGGCACGACCGCGCGGTGGCGGTGACCATCGAGTTCGATGCCGGCATGCACCGCGTGGGCGTGCCGTCGCTCGATGATGCCATGGCGCTGGCGCGCCACGTGCGCGCCAACCCGCCGCTCGAATTTTCGGGCATCGCGTTCTACCCGGGGCACATCCGCGAGCCGGTCACCGCGCAGGACGCCGCGCTCGAGCGCCTGCGCCACAAGGTGGCCGAGGCCATCGAGGCCTTCACGACGGCCGGCATGCCGCCCTCTGTGGTGAGTGGCGGTTCGACGCCGACGATGTGGCGGTCGCACGAGATCACCGGCGTCACCGAGATACGCCCGGGCACGTACGTGTACAACGATCGCACGACGGCGGAGATCGGCGCGTGCGCCTGGGTGGATTGCGCGCTCACCGTGCTGGCCACGGTCGTAAGCACGGCGGTGCCGGGTCAGGCGGTCATCGATGCCGGTGCCAAGGCGCTCGGGCGCGAGCCGATACGCGGGGCCAGCGGGGAAGGGTGGGGCGCGCTGCTCGACCGCCCCGAGGTGGTGGTGTCGCGGATGAGCGAGGAGCACGGCATCCTCGACCTGTCGAAGTCCGACTGGCGGCCGCGCGTTGGCGAACTCGTGCGCGTGGTGCCCAACCACGTGTGCATCGTCACGCACCTGAACGATGTGATTTTTGGGGTGCGGGGGGACGAAGTGGAGACGAGCTGGCCGGTGGATGCACGGGGGAGGGGGTACGGCTCGTTGATTGGGTAGGTGGGGCGGGTTTGGCCAGAAAAGAAGCTGTACGCTTTACGCTGTACGTTTTCAGTTGTACGCGTGTGGCTTGCGGGCGCTTCAGGCCCATTGCTTCCACCACCAGGCGCGCCAGCTCGGCACGCAGCTGCGACCTGGCCCTGATCATGAACGGGTGCGCCCTTGGACGCTAACGGACCGCGTACACTTTGCCGTCCGTGCTCCCGAAGTACACCACCCCGTCCGCCACGACCGGCGACGAAAGCACCGAGCCCAGCGTCATCATCGTCCGCATGCCGATCATCATGCCGTCGAGCGTGCGGTCGGGGTACATCAGCTCCGAACGGAAGTGTCCGTTCTCGTCGAGCAGGCGCGCGACGTTGTCCCGGGATCCGTCCGTCTGAAAGCGCGCCTTGAGCGTCCCGTCGGCGGTGCTCACGGCGTTCAGGAAGCCGTCGGACGATCCGTAGTACACCATGCCGCCGGCGAGGGCGGGCGACGAGAAGGAGATGGCGCGGTTCTCCAGGTCGAAGCGCACGGCGCCGGTTGCCGCATCCACGGCCTTGAGTCGGCGTCCGTCGCTCGTTGGGAAGTAGACGATTCCGTCCTTCACGGCGGGCGAGGCGATGGTCCAGCCGCCCTTGTTGTCGATTGTCCAGCGCACCGTGCCCGAACGCGCGTCCACGGCGTGAAAGCGTCCATCGCGCCCGCCCACGAACACGGTCCCGTTCGCGACGGCCGGCGAACTCGGCAGTCCGACCTGGTTGTAGATCACGGTGTCGTTCCCCGTGGTGTAGCGCCACCGCTCGCGTCCCGTGGCCGCGTCGAGCGCGTAGAGATTGCGGTCGAAGCTCCCGATGTAGACCACGCCGTCGACGACCGCAGGCGAGGCGTGCACGACATCGCCCGTGGCGAAACTCCAGCGCCTGGCTCCGGTCGCCGCATGGAGGGCGTAGACCTGCTGGTCGCCGCTGCCGATATACACGGTGCCGTCGACCACCGTGGGCGACGAGAGGAAGACGTCAAAAGGATCCGGCATGCGCTCGGTGCGGGGCATGGCGCCGTGGATGCCTGGGGCGGTGAAGCGGCGCTCACCCTTGGTGGCGAACACCCATTGTTGTCTTCCGGAGGTGGCATCGACTGCGTAGATATTGCCGTCGAGACTCGCCACGAAGACGAGGCCGTTCGCAAACGCCGGCGACGAGCTGACCGGGCCGCGGGTCTCAAACTTCCAGCGCTGTTCGCCCGTCGCGCGGTTCAACGCGTACAGCGCGCCATCCGTGCTCCCCACATAGATGGCTTCGCCAACCACCAGGGGCGAGGAGAGCACGCGCCCCCCGGTGGTGAACTTCCACACCAGCTCCTGCAACGTGGGAGCGCTTGAGTCGTACACGCCGAGGTGCGCCGGCCCTCCACGAAACATCGCGGGTTGGGCGAGGGCACTGGCGGCGGTGGCGAACAGGACCATCGCGGCGGTCACACGTACGACGGATGCGGCGCGCATCAGCTACTCCCGGGACGGGGAAAAAGACTGCCATTGGACATCCGAGCGCCCGCGATGGTTTCCGTCAGCGCGGAGTGTCGGTACGCACCGACTGGTTCTTCGCGGCAAACCGCTGCGCCTCGCCGATGCGTTCCACCTCGAGTGCCACGGCATCGACGGACTGCTGCAGGTAGTCGATGCGCTCATCGGCCAGCGAGGCGGGCGCTGGCTCCTGGTCAACGGCGCGCGGAAAGAGCCGCTGGGTGAAGTAGACACCCACGAGCAGAAGGCCGACGTGCAGCCAGGCATGGCCCTGCTCGCCCAGTACGGCGGCGTAGACGGCGCCGGCGAGGTTCACAAGGGTGAAGAGCGCTGCGACCACCAGCCATACACCAAAGCGTCGACGCATCCGAGACTCCTGAGGGGGGATAGACCATCGTACGGCGGTACGCCCCGGCGGTTTCGGCGAGACGGAACCGGGTGAGGCTCCAATCCCGCCGCGTTCACGGCGATGGTACCGCTGCGTCAGAGTCGGATGATGCCGCGCTGCACGGCGGTGGTCGCGGCCGCCGTGCGATCGTCCACGCGACACAATGTCGGCGTTGGTGTCATACGTGGTGAGCACGAGCAAGCGCCAGCGGGCTCGGCTTGTCAGGCGGCGCGCGCACCGCGCCGATCAGCAATCAGCGACACGACGACACCCGCCCCCAGGATCAGGAGCACGACGCCGAGCAGGTAGAAGTTGAAGCCGCTGCCGAGCA